>NZ_JAUMYY010000001.1 GCF_030528405.1 Fusobacterium sp. | reverse complement strand
GCAACAAATTTATACATTTTATTTAAAATTATTTTATTATTTATTTTTTGAATTTTAATAGGCTTTAATTCTTGCTCTGAAATTTTAACAGCTAAAAATTTCAACAAATCTCAGAGCTTATAAAAATAGATAAATATTTAAAAAAATTGTATAATAAATTAGTTAGCTTATAAAATTATTGAGGAAGGTAAGATAATGGAAGAAAATACAAAACAAAATAAGAAAATTAAAAAAGAAAGGATAAAAAAACTAATAGAAAACTTATCTGAAAATCTACAAGAAAGAGAAAAAATTATAGCTCCAACACTATTAGCTACTTTAATAGATGAAAGCATCTTTTTTTATGGTCCGCCTGGGACTGGGAAAAGCCTTATTGCTAGAAGAATGAGTGAAGTATTTCATAATCAAATATACTTTGAATATCTTTTACATAAATTTAGCACACCAGATGAAATCTTTGGTCAAGTATCTATAGCCGAGTTAAAAAAAGATAATTACAAAAGATTAACAGAAGGCTTTTTACCCACTGCGACTTTTGCATTTTTAGATGAAATTTGGAAATCTAGCCCCGCTATTTTGAATACATTACTTACAATTCTTAATGAAAAGACTTTTAAGAATGGAAATGTGGTAGAAAAAGTTCCATTAAGAGTTATTATTGCAGCATCTAATGAAGTTCCTTCTGTCAATCAAGGTTTAGAGGCATTATATGATAGATTTTTATTAAGAATATTTGTTTTACCGATAATAAAAAAAGATAATTTTAAAAATCTAATAAATTCTAAATTAGTAAAAAGCAAAATAAATATACCAGAGGAATTAAAAATAGACCTAGCTGAAATAAAAAAATGGAAGGAAGAAATAGAAGATGTAAAAATAACTGAGGAAACTTTAAATATAATATGGATTTTAAGAGATGCCTTTCAAAAGCAATTTCAAGAATTGGGGAATTATATATCAGATAGAAGGTGGAAAAAAATAGCATATCTTTTAAAAGCCTCTGCTTATTTCTGTGATCGAGGCTCTACAAATTTAACTGATTTGTTATTATTAAAACATTGTTTATGGACAACTGAAGATAATAAAGTAAAGATTGATAGAGTTATAGAAGACACAATAAGAGATAACTCTTATACTTTAACTGATAACTTACTAATTTTTGATAAAAAAATAGAAAAATTAGAAAAGGAAATAACTTATAAACTTTATTATACAGAGGATGTCTATGAAACTGAGCATATAAATGGAAAGGAATATTTTAAAGTTAAAAGAAAGGAAACAGCTTCTTCTAAAGACTTTGAGTTTTATATAAGTAAAGATTATATGAAAAGTAAAAATAATTTCAATCCTGTTGATAAAAATGGAATTATACTAAATGGAATAAGCTGTAATTTTACAAGTCCAAATTCTTGTAACATAAGAACTTTTATAAATAATTCATGGCAAGAAAAAGAAAAATTTCGTCCTCTAATTCTTCACTATAGAGGAAACAAGAGAAAGGATATAGATGAGAATCTAAAAAAAGAACTAAAAACAGCTGCATTAGAGCTAAAGGAAAAGTGTGAAAAACTTTTAGATAGTACAAATTTATATTTGGAAAATTACAAGATAGAAATGGATAACCCTTTTGTAACAGAAAGGGAATTAAAAATTCCAATAGAAGGAATAAATAAGCTTATAGATGATATAAAATTAAGGAAATTAAATTGTGAAAGATTGGAAGCTTTAATATGAGAATAGCTGAAAAAATAATAAAAAAAATAGAAAAAAATATAGAACGCGAGATAGAGATAGGATTTAAAAAATATTTAATTCCAGATGACGAGGCTTTGAATAATTACATAAAAAGAGAGGAAAGAGCTTTTTTAGAAGAAAAAAAAGAAAAAATATCTGAAATTTTTCCCTTTAATAAAGATATAAATGACTTTGAAGAGTTTTTAAATAATGAAAAAAATTCAATTTCTAAAAAAGAAGTGGATAAATTAGAGAATATAAGCTTAAAAGCTGGATTACCTTTTCAGAGAAAATGGTGGGACAATAAGATTTCTGATAAAAACCTAAATTCTTTAATAGAAAATGAATGGGAAAAAAATTTAAATTACTTAACTGAATCTTGGGAAGCCGAACAATTAAGATTAATTAGAAAAGAAATAATAGAAAGATTTCAAGATAAAATAGAAAAAATAAAAGAATTAAAAGATATCATCATTCTTTTAGATTTTGGAACAGGCGTACTATGGAATTTATCAGAGGAAAGCATAATAAATAGTAATGTAAAAACTTTGGTAGACTGGGTCGAACATATAAAAAATAATAAAGATATCAAAGCCCTATGTGACTTACTTGGAAGATTAAGAATTTATAATGAAAACTTAAAAAAACAAAATCATTCATCCATAGACGAAGATATAGCTATACCTAAAATAAATTCTAAAGAGGAAATAAGCAGAGTAAAATTAGGAAATTCAATAGAAGCTCTGTTACCAAATGAGCTATCTCTATTAAATAACAGTGATTTAGAAATTTTATTTGATTTGAAATTTGTTGAAAATAAATTGATGGTATATGATTTTCAAGGCTCAGAACATATAAAAAAAGAAGAGGAAAAAGAAAAAAATCAAAGTAAGGAAATAGAAGGTAAGGGACCTATAATAATTTGTTTAGATACAAGTGGCTCTATGTCAGGAAGTAGAGAAATGATTGCTAAAGCAATATCATTTTGCATAATTTCAAGAGCTATTTCTGAAAAAAGATTATGTTTACTTATAAATTTTTCTATCAAAATAGAACTTACGGAATTTAATAAAATAAGTAGTTTTTCAGAAATTTTTGAATTTTTAACAAAATCTTTTTATGGTGGAACTGATGCACTTCCAGCCTTAAATTATTCGCTGGATACTCTTGAAAAAGAGGAATATAGTGGAGCCGATATACTTATGATATCAGATTTCCTTTTAGATTCAGTGGATGAAAGGACAGAGGAAAGAATAAAAGAATCTAAAAAAAGAAAAAATAGATTCTATTCAATAGCAATTGGAAATCTGAATATGGAAGAAAAATTAAAAAACTTGTTTACAAAACAATGGTCATATAATCCTAAAACTGCTAGCATAGAATTATTAAATGAAATTGCATTTGAATATGAATCAAAATAGAAAGAGAGTGAGATAAAGTTCACACACTTGAAATTTTAACTCACTCTCTAAAATATTCTTATTGGAAATTTTTTAAATTTTCCTTTAATTTTTCAATCTTATCCTGATATTCTTTTTTTATTCTAAGTTCTCTATCAATTATATGTTGAGGCGCCTTAGAAGTAAATTTATCATCAGATAATTTTCTATTTACTGGTTCTAAATCTTTTTCTAATTTAGCAAGCTGTTCATTTATTTTTTTTATTTCTGCCTCATTATTTAAAAGACCTGTTAATATCATATATACTGATGAAGCTCCAGATACTCTTAAAGAACTTTGGCTAGGAGCTTCTATATTAGTTCCATAAATTAAACTATCTAAATTAGCCAATTTTTTTATAAACAGTTCATTTTTTTGTAATGTTTCTAATTCTTTATTATTAGAGCTTACAATAACTACTTTTGCCGCTTTTCCTGGCGAGATTCCTTTTTCTGCTCTTATATTTCTTAGTGATGACACCACATCTTTTATATAATCAAAAGATTTTTCAATATCTATATTTATAAAATTTTCATTTGATTTAGGATATTGTTGAATCATTATAGTAGAGGCTTCAACTTTTAATTTTTGCCAAATTTCTTCAGTTATAAAAGGCATAAACGGATGAAGTAATCTCATTCCTGCTTCTAAAATAGTCCATAATATATATTGAGCTGTTATCTTTGATATTTTTTTATCTTCATCATTATTATAAAGCCTTATTTTTGCTATCTCTACATACCAATCACAAAAATCTCCTCTTAAAAATTCATAAACTGCTTTTGCAGCATTATCAAGCTCAAATTTTTCTAAGTATTCTTTAACCTCTCCTGCCGTTTTATTTAATTTTGAAATTATCCACTTATCAACAAGTTCTAAGTCTAAGTTATTTTTATCTACAGAGCTGATATTAAAATCTTCAAGGTTCATAAGAACAAATCTTGCTACATTCCAAATTTTATTTGCAAAATTTCTTCCCATCCCCAAAAGATCAGTTGAAAAATGTACATCTTGCCCTTGAGAAGTATTATATATCATAGAAAATCTTATAGCATCTACACCAAATTCTTTTATTAAATCAAGTGGATCTGGAGAATTTCCTAAAGATTTTGACATCTTTCTCCCTATTTCATCTCTTACAATTCCATGAAAAAATACATTTTTAAAAGGTATTTGTTTCAACTCATATAAACCAAACATTATCATTCTAGCAACCCAGAAAAATATTATATCAGCACCTGTTACTAAGGTATTTGTCGGATAGAAAAGCTCCAGTTCCTTTGTTTTTTCTGGCCAACCCATGGTAGAAAATGGCCACAGGGCAGATGAAAACCAAGTATCTAATACATCATCTTCTTGCTTCAATTCCACTTCATATCCATAATGAGCTAAAGCTTGTTTTTTTGCTTCATTTTCATCTATTGCAACAAATATTTTTTGGTCAGGACCATACCAAGCAGGTATTCTATGTCCCCACCAAATTTGCCTTGAAATGCACCAGTCTCTGATATTTTCTAACCAATTATAATAAATTTTTTCCATTCTTTTAGGGAGAATTTTTATCTCACCACTTTTCACAACCTCAAGTGCCTTCTCTGCAAGAGGTTTCATTTTTACAAACCATTGCTGTGAAATTCTTGGCTCAACAACAGTTTCACATCTATAACATCCTCCAACTGCATGATGCAGATGTTCTTTTTTCACTAAATATCCTTGCTCTTTTAAATCTTTTTCTATTGCTTTTCTCGCTTCAAATCTATCAAGCCCTGCATATTTTGAGTATTCATCTGTTATTTTCCCAGTTGCTGTTAACATATTTATTATAGGCAAATTATATTTTTTTCCTAAATTAAAATCATTAGGGTCATGAGCTGGAGTTATTTTTAATGCTCCTGTTCCAAATTCTTTTTCTACATATTCATCAGCTATTACAGGAATTTCTCTGGCAACAAGTGGTAAAATTAAAGTTTTTCCTATTAGATGCCCATACCTCTCATCTTCAGGGTGAACCGCAACTGCCACATCGGCAAGCATAGTTTCGGGCCTTGATGTTGCTATTACTATATATTCATCAGAATTTTTAACTGGATATTTTAAATACCATAAATGTCCATCTTTTTCTTCGTGATTCACCTCATCATCTGCAAGAGCTGTTCCACAAGAAGGACACCAGTTTATCATATATTCACCTTTGTAAATAAGTCCATCATTATATAGATGAACAAAAATTTGCCTTACTGCATGAGAAAGTCCTTCATCCATAGTAAATCTTTCTCTATCCCAGTCAAGTGAAGCTCCTAATTTTCTAAGCTGCTCAGTTATTATGCCACCATATTTTTCTTTCCATTCCCAAGTCATTTCTATGAATTTTTCTCTGCCTATATCCTCTTTCTTTAAACCCTGCTCAGCTAATTTTCTTTCTACTTTATTTTGAGTGGCTATACCTGCATGATCACAACCTGGCATCCATAAGGTATTTTTTCCCGTCATCCTATTATATCTAATCAGTGTATCTTGAATAGAATTATTTAAAATATGCCCCATATGCAAAATTCCTGTGACATTAGGTGGAGGAATTACTATGGAATAATTTTCCTTAGCTTCATCTAAGCTAGCAGTAAAATACTTAGCTTCCTCCCAAATTTTATACCACTTTTCTTCTATTTGATTAGGCGAATAACTTTTATTTAATTCATTCATTTTCTATCTCCTTGTTAAGCTCATCTTCCATAAATTTCAGTATTTCTTCTCTACCTTTATTAGTATGCGATGAATGAAAAAATACATCTTCATTTTCAAAAATTAATCTTGTCCTGATTTCTTTTAGCTGTCTAAATTTTTCATTATTTGAAAGTTTATCTATTTTTGTAAAAATGATTTTATAATTCATACTATTGTATTCCAACCATTTCAACATTTCAATGTCATCTTCACTTGGAACTCTTCTTATATCCAACAAAACAAAAATAAGTTTTTTTCGTTTACTTGCTATATATCTCTCCATAGTCTGTCCCCATTGCTTTTTCATCTCTTTAGGAACTTTTGCAAAGCCATAACCTGGTAAATCAACTATATAAAATTCATCATTGATTAAAAAATAATTTATAAGTTGTGTTCTTCCAGGTGTTTTACTTGTTCTTGCAAGTTTTAGTCTTGATGTTAAGCTGTTTATAAGAGAAGATTTCCCAACATTTGATCTTCCTACAAAAGCAAATTCTAACTTATTTAATTCTTCTGGATAGTCTTTTTCATATACTGCTGACTTAACAAAGTCTGCTTTTTTTATTTTCATAATTAACCTCTTTTATTTTGTAAAAACAAGTTTTGCAACATCATCATAAGTTTTTGCAAAATATATAGTCATTATAGCCTTTAACTCTTCTGGTATTTCATCTACATCTTTTCTATTGTCATCAGGCAAAATAACTTCTTTAATTCCAGCTCTGTGAGCACCTATAACTTTTTCTCTAACTCCACCAATAGCTAAAACTTCTCCTGTTATTGTAATTTCTCCTGTCATAGCAATATCCTGTCTTACTTTTTTATTTGTAAGAACTGATATTATTGCAGTAGTTATAGTTATACCTGCTGAAGGACCATCCTTTGGAGTTGCTCCTTCTGGGAAGTGTAGATGTATATTTCTATCCTTGAAGAAATTTTCATCTTTAGGAATGTATTTCTTTAAATTTGCTTTTACATAAGTCATTGCAACTTGTGCTGATTCCTTCATTACATTTCCTAAAGTCCCTGTAAGAGTTACATCACCTTTTCCTGCTACATCAACACCTTGTACATCAAGCGTCACTCCTCCTACAGCTGTCCATGCCAGTCCATTTACAACGCCTATCTTCCCAACAGCTTTTTTTGTTTTTTCAGGTCTAAATTTAGCCTTACCTAAATATTTTTCCAAATCATTAGCCTTTATATTAAATTTTTTAATATCTTTTTCAACAACTTCTCTTGCAAGCTTTCTACAGATATTAACAATTTCTCTCTTTAAATTTCTTACTCCCGCTTCTCTTGTATATTCATCTATCAATTTAAATAGAACTTTGTCAGAAATTTTTACTTCAACTTTATCAAGTCCATTTTCTCTCTTAGCCTGTTTTAATAAATAATTTTGAGCAATATGTACTTTTTCAAATTCAGTATATGATGATAGATTTAATATCTCCATTCTATCTCTAAGAGGTGCAGAAACATTTCTTAAGTCATTAGCAGTTGCTACAAAAAATACTTTAGACAAGTCGAATGCTAGATCTATATAGTGATCCTCAAAATGTTTGTTTTGCTCTGGATCTAAAACTTCAAGCATAGCAGAAGCTGGATCTCCTTTAAAATCATTAGACATTTTATCTATTTCGTCAAGCAAGATAACAGGATTATTAGTTCCCGCTTCCTTCATAGCTCTCATAATTTTTCCAGGCATAGAACCTACATAAGTTCTTCTATGACCTCGAATTTCTGCTTCATCTCTTACTCCACCTAAAGAGACTCTTACAAATTTCCTTCCCATAGACTCAGCTATTGACTTTACAAGTGATGTCTTACCTATACCTGGAGGTCCAGAAAGACATAAAATTACACCATTCATAGATGGATTTAATTTTTTTACAGCCAAATAATCTAAAACTTTTTCTTTGGCATCTTTAAGTCCATAATGATCCCTTTCCAATATTGAAGAGGCCTTTTTTAAATCTAAAACATCTTTTGTAGTCTTTCCCCATGGTAAATCTAAAACAGCTTCTATATAATTTCTTGTAACTGATGATTCTGCAGAGAAAGGTTGCATCTTAGTAAGTTTTTTTAGCTCAGCTTCCAATTTTTCTTTGACATTTTTAGGAAGCTTTGTATTTTCTAGCCTTTCTACAAGTTCTATGATGTCATCATCCTGAGAAAAATCTCCCAATTCTTCTTTCATAACAGAGATTTTTTCTTTCAAATAATAAGCTCTTTGTGCTTCATTCATTTTATTTTTTACTTTATCATCTATAACCTTTTCAAGTGAAGCTATTTCCATTTCAGCTATTATATTATCTAAAATTTTATATCCTCTATCTTTTACATTTGTTATTTCCAATAACTCCTGCTTTTTATCAGATGATATATTTAGATTAGAAGCCATTATATCAAAACCATTTGAAAAATTTTCTATATTCTTTAAATTTAATATTAAATCAGATGAAAACTTCCCTATAGTACTTACATATTTTTCAAATTTTGAAAAAACCTTTCTATATATTGCCTCTGTTTCCACTCCAGTAGCTGCTGTTTCTTTTATAGAGCTATAAGTTGCTACATATTCATTTTCAATTGTTTCAATACTTTTTATTTTTATTCTGCTTTCAGCTTCAACAATAACTTTTATATTATTATTTGGTATTTTTATTATTTGTAATATGTTTGCTAAAACACCAACCTCATAGATATCTCCATCAAAAGTTGGGTTCTCCTGAGTTGGATCTTTTTGTAGTCCCAATACAAGTTTAGTTTTATTTGCAACAGCTTTCTCTAAAGTAGTTATGCTATTTGCTCTTCCTACATATATAGGTGTAACTACTCCAGGAAATATAACTAAATCTCTAACTGGTAAAAAAGGTGTTTTTGTCATGATTCCTCCTTGTTACTAAATTTTGTAATCTATCTTTGCTTTTTTATAATCATCTATAGTTTCTTTAGTTATAGTAATTTTTCTTATGTCATTTTTTGAAGGGATTTCATACATTAAGTCAAGCATTGTATGCTCTATTATCGCTCTAAGACCCCTTGCTCCTATTTTTCTTTTAAGTGCTCTATTTGCAATTTCTACCAATGCTTCCTCAGTAAACTCTAAGTCTATTCCTTCTAACTTACAAAGTTTTTTATATTGCTTTACTATAGCATTTTTAGGTTTAGTTAGTATGTTTATCATAGCCTGTTCATCTAGGTTATCCAAAGTTGAAATTATTGGTAATCTTCCTACAAGCTCTGGGATAATTCCTTGCTTTACTAAATCTTCAGGAAGAACCTTCTTAAAAAATTCTCCCTCTGTTCCTACTTCATCTTTTTTGGATACTTCTGCACCAAAACCTAAAACTTTTTTATTTGTTCTTGCCTTTATAAGTTTTTCTAAACCTTCAAAAGCTCCACCAACTATAAAAAGTATATTTTTAGTATCTATCTCTATCAACTCTTGGTTTGGATGCTTTCTTCCCCCTTGAGGTGGAACCTGAGATTTTGTTCCTTCTATAATTTTCAAAAGTGCTTGTTGGACTCCTTCTCCTGAAACATCTCTAGTTATTGAAACATTTTCTGATTTTCTTGCTATTTTATCAAATTCATCTATATAGATTATTCCTCTTTCAGCACTTTCAATATCATAGTCACATGCCTGAATCAGTCTAACTAGAACATTTTCAACATCATCTCCCACATAGCCTGCCTCAGTAAGTGTTGTGGCATCTGCTATAGCAAAGGGAACGCTTAATATTCTAGCCAGTGTTTGTGCTAATAATGTTTTTCCAGAACCTGTTGGACCTATAAGTAAAACATTTGACTTCTGTAGCTCAACTCCATCATCATCTTCGGAACTATTTAAAATCCTTTTATAGTGATTGTACACAGCAACAGATAAGACTTTTTTAGCTTCTTCTTGCCCTATTACATATTCATCTAATCTTTCTTTTATTTCCATTGGTTTTAAAAGCTTTATATCACTTAAGCTCTTTTTATTTTCTAAATATTTATTATCCTCATACTCCTCCAAAAGTTCATAACAGTTTTCAACACAGTTATCACAAATTAAAACTCCATTATTTCCTGCAAATAACTTGAAAACTTCTCTTTCTGTCCTACCACAGAATGAACATTTGTCCATAATTTCTCCTTTCTTGAAAGTGCTACAGAACTAAATTATTTTCTAAAAGTCTGTATAAATCTAATTTTTAAATAATAATCTTTAGCCTATAATCTATTAATATAAAAGATTATCTTGTAAAAACTGCATCTATAAGACCGTATTCTTTAGCCTCCTGTGAGCTAAAATAATTGTCTCTTTCTGTATCTCTTAGTATTTCTGATTTTATTTTTCCTGTATTTTTTGCCAAAATTTCAGCTAGCTTCTCCTTTATTTTTAAAAGTTCATTGGCATGAATAGAAATATCTGTAGCTTGACCTCTAAGACCACCAGAAATTAAAGGCTGATGTATCATTATTCTAGAGTTTTCAAGAGCATATCTTTTCCCCTTTGCTCCAGCAGCTAATAAGAAAGCTCCCATACTTGCTGCTTGTCCAACGCATACTGTTTGTACATCTGGTCTAATATAATTCATCGTATCAAAAATAGCAAGACCATCAGTTACGCTTCCTCCTGGACTGTTTATATACATTATTATATCTTTTTCAGGATCTTCAGCCTCAAGATATAAAAGCTGTGCTATTATCGAATTTGCAACTGTTTCATCTATTGCTGTTCCTAAAAATATAATTCTGTCTTTTAATAATCTTGAATATATATCATAAGCTCTTTCTGACTTCCCATTATTATCTATTACTGTTGGACTATACATATTTTTAAACATATTCTCCTCCCTTCTTTTAAATAATACAATAATTAAAATCAACCATTAAACTTAAAAATTTAATTATTCTATCAATTAAAATAAGAAAATTTTAAAGCTAGGGACTTTGTATCTTCAAGTCTTTCAAATTTTATAATAACTTATATTCTATAAGAAATCTAAAAAGATAAATTTACAACAGCCCCTAACTTAAAGTTATTTATTTTCTATTTTGCATTACTAATTACAACATCTATAGCTTTCTTCATCATTATATCTGTATGTAGAGATGCTTTAAAATTTTCTAAATTATTGTATTTCTTTAACTCATTTTCTAAAGCTGTAATATCCATACCATACATCTTTGCAACTTCTTCCATTTTAGATGAAATTTCTTCTGGACTTACTTCAACATTTTCTAATTTAGCTATTTTTGCTAAAATTAAATCTGTTTTTACTTTCATCTCAGCAGAAGGAGTTATTTGTGCTGCAAACATTTCTTTATTCGCTCCCATCATTTTTAAATAATCATCAACTTTGAAACCTTGAGCTGATAGTTGGTATTCCATTTCTCTCATTCTATTGTCAATTTCTGCGTTAACCATAGAAACAGGAATCTCTATAGTAGTATTTTTTGCTATTTCTTCTAATAATTTACCTGTATATTCATTTTCTATTATGTCTTTTTCTCTTCTTGTTATTTCTTCAGCTTTTTTAGCTTTTAAATCTTCCAAAGACTCATAAGATAAAGTTTTTGCAAAATCATCGTTTAATTCTGGCTTTACCAATTTTTTTATAGCATTTATTTTTACTTTGAATAAAGCTGGTTTTCCTGCTAGCTCATTTGAATGATACTCTTCAGGGAATTTTACATTTATTTCTCCCTCTTGTCCCTTCACATATCCTACTAGTTGCTCTTCAAAGTTATCTATAAAACTCTTACTTCCCAGTTTTAATAAATGAGATTCTGCCTTACCACCTTCAAAAGGAACTCCGTCCATAAATCCTTCAAATGCTAGATCAACAGTATCTCCTAATTCAGCTTTATATTCATTTTCTATTACTTCTTCTAATTTAGAATTTGTATTTAACAATGTTTCAATTTCTTTATTTAATCTTTCATCAGTCATTTCAAAAGTTCTTTTTTCTACTTCTAAACCTTTATAATTTGATATTTCAAATTCAGGATAGACGTCTATATCAAAAATTACTTCTAAAGTATTATTCAAGTCTATATTTTTTATTCTTACATAGCTAACTGGCTCTATTTTTTCTTTTTCTATTATTTCTATAAAATTAGAATTAATTGCTTCCCCAGCTACTTCTTCAGATATTTGCTCTCTATTTGCGTTTATAACTGCTTCTTTTGGAGCTTTTCCCTTTCTAAATCCTGGTATTTCAATATTATCAGCAACTTTTTTTACAGTTTTATCCAAAATTGGGTTTAATTCTTCCTTGTCTAAGAAAATTTTTACCTCTACTGCTGATCTTTCTAGCTTTTTTACTTCGTATTTCATTACTTACTTCCTCCTCAATTTTTGTACTGAACATATAAGAAATTCAGCACAACTTATTTTTACATTCTCTATATTTTTTTAATAATATCTTTTAATACTATCTGTATGACCTCTTCATCTTTAAGAACTATCTTTTCTGGATAATAAACTATATCATACACTCTATCCTCATATTTTTTCTCTTCTATTTTCTCCGACATATCAAAGCCTACTGTATTATATTTCACATGATTTTTTATTATTTCTCCATTGAAATGTCTGAAGTCTATTCCAAAGGTCTTTAAATTTCTAAACTTTACATTTTTAGAGTAAAATAAAATATGTGGATTATGTGAACCAAAAGGTCCCATTAAATCTATAAACTTAAAAATTTCGGAATCTATCTCATCAATCGAAACTTCAAAATCATATTTAATAGCTTCCTCTTCGCAATTTTTAATTTCTAATTCATCATTTGATTTTATAAGAGGTGTATTTTTTATTAAATAATCTTTTAAGTCTGTAAGTTTACTTTTATGTATTACAAAACCTGCTGCTAAATCATGTCCACCATATCTCACAAGCAAATGTTTAACTTCTGATAAAAGATTAAAAATACTAATATTAGCCACACTCCTACAAGATGCCTTTCCATAATCTCCCTCAAATGCTATCAGTATAACTGGTTTATGATATTTTAAACTAAGCCTTGAAGATACAACTCCTATTACACCTGAATGCCATTTAGGCGACGAAAGTATTAAAATAGGAGTTTCATCTCTATCTAAACCTATTCTTTGAATTTTTTTCATAGCATCATCATAAATTATTTTTTCTAAGCTTCTTCTTTCTTTATTCAAAGTTTTCATATCTTCAATTATATTATATAGATCAAAGTCATCTTCTTTTATAAAAAAATCCGCTCCAACTTTTGATATCCCAACTCTTCCTAAAGAATTTATAAGTGGTGATATATAATAGCTTACATCTGTTGTTGTCATTTCTTTTTTATTTAACCTTAAATAATTAAGAAGATATGATAAACCTTTTATATTCGTGTTTTTTATTATTTTTAAACCATTTTTTATAATAATTCTGTTCTCATCTATCATGGGAACGACATCTGCAATAGTTCCTATCATTACTATATCAAGATACTTATATATAAGATCCATATCTAGATTTAACCTTATACAGATACCCTGAGCCAACTTAAATGCCACCCCTGCCCCTGATAAATTTTTAAACTTATAATTTTTACTAAGTTTTGGATTTAAATATAGTATCTCATCATCAAAACTTTCCTTAACAGTTTTATGATGATCTGTTACTATTATATCCATTCCTAAACTTCTTGCATATTTAACATCCTCTATACTATTATAGCCTGTATCTACTGTTATAATTAATTTCCCATTTTTCTTATAGAAAAAATCTATATTTTTACGAGAAACTCCATATTCACTTTCAGTTCTGTTTGGTATATAATAATCGACATTATAATTTATATCTCTCAAAAATCTTACCAAAAAAGCTGTTCCACTTATCCCGTCTACATCATAATCACCATAGATAAATATTTTTCCCCCTTCTTTATCAGCTTTTATAATTTTATCAATTATTTTATCCATATTTTCAAAATCAAAGGGATTTCTGAAATCTAAAAAATTTGGATTTGTAAATTTTTCAATATCATAATCAGTCATTAGATTTCTTTTTTCAAATATTTGCCTTAGCAGCTCATGTGATTTTATTTTTTTCCCACTCATGTGCACCACTAAACTTTCAAATCATTTAAAAGCTTAGTGATTCTTATTGCATTTTCAATTGAATTATCTATTTTAACTCTTATTTCAGGAATATATCTTATTTCTACTTCTTCAGCTAATCTCTTACGCAAAAATCCTTTTATTTGGTTAAGATTTTCCAAGAGTTCTTCCTGAGAAAGTTCCTTTTCCGTTTGACCTACCGAAGGTAATACACTAAAATAAGTGTCTGCATATTTCAAATCTTCTGTTACCGAAACTTTTGTAACGCTAACCATTCCGCTTATTTTAGGGTTTTTAATCTCTTCCATTATCACTTTTGAGATAACTCTTAAAATTTCTTTCTCTATCCCAGCGAGTCTTTGTTTTTTCATATAAATCACCTCACCCTATTTTAATGTTCTTTTTACTTCTATCATTTCAAAAGCTTCTACTATATCTCCTTCTTTTATGTCATTGAAATTTTCAACTCCAAGTCCACATTCTTGCCCTACAACTACCTCTTTTGCATCATCTTTAAATCTCTTTAATGATGAAAGTTTACCTTCATAAACAACTATACTGTCTCTAAGTATTCTTATATTTGAATCATTTCTAACTCTTCCATCAACCACAACACAACCAGCTATATTTCCAACTTTAGATACTTTAAAAACTTTCTTTATTTCTATTCTTCCTAAGTAGTTTTCTTTAAATTCAGGTTCCAACATTCCAGATAGAGCTTTTTCAATATCCTCTGTTATATGATAAATAATACTTGATGTTCTTATCTCTACCTTACTTGCTTCAGCTTCTTTTATAGCTTTAGTTGTAGGTCTTACATTATACCCAATTATTATTGCCCCTGCCGTTTCTGCTAGTTTAATATCACTTTCTGTTATGGCACCAGATGCTGCTTGAATAATATTTACAGCCACCTCATCATTAGAAAGTTTTAAAAGTGAGTCTTTTAATGCATCAACAGAACCTTTAGAGTCCGCTCTTAAGATTAAGTTTAATTCTTTTAAATTTTCATGTTCAAGTTGAGCTGATAAGGCTTCCAATGATATAGTTTTCTTTGTCGTTTCTTGAATCTTTCTTTCTTTTCTAACCTCTTCAACTATACGTTTTGCATGTTGTTCATTTTGAATTACATACATTGTATCCCCAGCATTAGGAACATTATTAAATCCTATTACTTCAGCTGGTTGAGAAACTGTAACTGATTTTACTCTTTCTCCTCTATCATTTAATAAAGCCTTAACTTTTCCTTGAACTTCTCCTGCTACAATAACATCCCCTATTTTTAAAGTTCCTTCTTGAACTAATATATTTGCAACAGGTCCTATTTTAGGATCAAGTTTTGATTCCATTACAACTGCCTTTGCTCTTTTTTTAGGGTTAGCTTTTAATTCTAATATTTCAGCAGTTATTAAAATCGTATCAAGTAAAGTATCTAAGTTTAATCTTTGCTTTGCAGAAACTTCAACAAATTCTACATCTCCTCCCCATTCCACTGAAACCAGACCATGCTCCATAAGCTCTTGTTTTACTTTCATAGGATTAGCTTCTGGTTTATCTATCTTATTAACTGCCACAATTACTGGAACTTTTGCAACTTTTGCGTGAGAAAGAGCTTCAACTGTCTGTGGCATAACTCCATCATCTGCTGCTACTACAAGTATAGCTATATCTGTAACCTGAGCTCCTCTCGCTCTCATATCTGTAAAAGCTTCGTGACCAGGTGTATCTACAAAGGTTATTTTCTTGCCTTCTCTTTCCACTTGATATGCACCTATTTTTTGTGTAATACCTCCAGCTTCACCACTTACAACATTAGTTGTTCTAATTGCATCAAGCAAAGATGTTTTTCCATGATCTACATGTCCCATAATCGTTATAACAGGAGGTCTTTCTATTAAATCACTGCTCTTATCTTCTATCTCAAGTGCAAATTTTTCTCCAAATTCTAACTGTACTTCTTCCTCTTCTTCAACTAAAGCATCATAATCCATGGCTAACTCTTCCGCCATTTCTAAACTTAAAGTGCTGTTTATAGTAAGTATTTGACCTTTTAAAAATAATTTTTTTATTATTTCACTGCTATTTATTCCAAGTTTCTCTGCAAAATCACCTAAAGTTAGCTCTCCTCTAAACTTTATTATTTTTACTCCATCTTCTTCAACTACATCAGGTGTTGTCTCAACTGTTTTTAATACGAAGTCCGTTCTTCTTCCCTTTTTCTTCTTACCTTTGTGCTTGCCTTCTTCAAGACTAAAATTCTTCTTATTTTTTTGTTGTTTACTCTTTTTAGATTTTTGACTATGAGAACTTTCCAGTATATCCTCATCGTCTTCCTCTTCTTCATCTATTATCTTTCTTATCGGTTTTTCATCTTTTTTATCTTTTTTATTATATTGTTTAGCAGGCTCTGCATCTGCTACCTTTAACATATTCATTTTAGAGAAATAACTATCTATTTCCTTGACCTGATCCTCATCTAAATTCGATAGATGTGATGTAACGCTTATACCTATATCTTTTTTTAATATTTCTAAAAACTCTTTATTTTTAATAGCATGTTTTTTTGCTAATTCATGAACTCTTGTTTTCATTAAGTACCTCCTTAGTAGACTTAATTATTAGTCCCCTTGCCATATTCTTATCTTTAATACCTATGACATTGACTTCTTCTTTATCAAAAATTTTTCCCAAACTTTTCTTATCCCCAACAAATAAAAAGGGAATTTTATATTCTTTAGCTTTATTTAGTATTTTTTCTCTATTTTTGTCTGCTATATCTTCAGCTATCAGTATATAATAAATATTTTCTATGTTTTCAAAAAATAAATTTATACCAAATATCAGTTTTCCAGAATTTTTCATTGGACTTAATATATTTAAATAGTTTTTCTTTTTCTTATTTATTAAAGTTATCATTTTTAGCAAGTTATCAGTATCCACTTTAAATTTTTTATGTTTTGATAATCTTTCTAAACATGTAGACGATTTACATACATATATCCCTCTTGATTGAGCTTTATAATTACTATCAAATATATATTTTTCTTCATTTGACTTTATGAGCCTAAATAAATCAAATTTATTTTTTTTAGCTCTACATACTACACAACTTCTCTCTGGTACATGATTTTTTTCTGACATTAAATTTCCTCTTCATCATCTAGAACTTTTATATCCACTCTCATTCCTGTTAACCTTGCTGCAAGCCTTGCATTTTGACCGTTTTTCCCTATCGCTAATGAAAGCTGTGAAGGTTTTACTAGGACTCTTGCTGTCCCATCTTCAAGTATATCAACATTTTCAACCTCAGCTGGACTTAAAACTGCCGAAACAAAATCTTTTATTTCTTCCTTCCAAATAACTATATCTATTTTTTCTCCATTCAGTTCATTTACTATATTCTTTATTCTAGTTCCTTTTTGACCAACACAAGCCCCAACTATATCAAGGTTTGGAACTTCTGAATGAACAGCAACCTTAGCTCTGGAACCTGCTTCTCTCGCTAAAGATTTAATTTCTATCATACCTGAACTTATCTCTGGAATTTCTAATTCAAATAATTTCTTTAATAAGCCTTCATGTTTTCTTGAAATAATTATCTTAGGAAATTTATTAGTTCTTTCAACTGAAACTAGAAATACTTTTATTCTTTCACTCACTCTATATATATCCGTTTGAGATTGTTCTGCTGGACTTAACATAAGCTCTATTCCAAAAAATTCTATAAATATATTTCTTCTTTCATCTATTCTTCTAATGATTCCAGTGAGAATATCGCCTTCTTTTTCCTTGAACTTCTCATATATAAATTCTCTTTCTGCCTCTCTAACTTTTTGTATAACTATTTGCTTAGCATTTTGTATGGCATTTCTTCTAAATTCTTCACAGTTTATTTCAATTTTTAAAATATCCCCAACTTTTACTCTCTTTTTAATATTAGTTGCTTCTTCAATTGAAATCTCTTGGTTTCTATCAAGGTTTATTTCATTTTCTACAACTCTTTTTTTTGCATACACCTTAATATCTCCATTTTCCCTATCCATTAGAACTTCAACATTTTCATCTTCTCCATAATTTTTTTTATAGGCTGCTAATAATGCTAGTTCTATTGCTTCTAAAACGCTTTCTTTCTTTATTCCCTTTTCTCTTTCAAGCTCATCTAATGCCTCTAAGAAAATTTTAGAATCCTTAGCTTTCATCTTTTTCTTACCTCCAATTATTAAACTTCTCTAAGTTTTTCATTATTTAGGATTGTAGCTGCGTCAAGTAGATTATTTTAATAATTTCCTTAAAATAAATTCTATTTTTAAAAATCATTAAATTCAAATAAAATATTAGTCTTTCTTATCTCCTTAAATTCTATCTCAACTAATTCTTTATCTATTTCGAAAATAATTTTTTCGTCTTTAACATCCTTTATAACAGCTTTAAATTGCTTTCTATCATTCATTTTATGCTTTAAATGTAAACTTACCTTTTCTCCCTTAAATCTTACAAAATCTTCTATTTTTTTTAAAGGTCTTTCTAAACCAGGTGAAGAAACTTCTAGAAAGAATCTTTTATCTATTACATCTTCAATTTGATTTTCTATTTTAGCACTCAACTTACTGCAATCTTCGATATTTAAATCGCCATTTAAATTTTCAATAAAAATTCTTAGATACCAGTAACCTCCTTCTTGAAGATACTCTACATCAACAAGTGAAAGCTCCATTTCTTTTATGAAAGGTTCTACAATTTTTTCTATCTTTTTTTCAATGTCATTTTTTTCCATTTCATCACCTCTTTCTATTTTTCTATAAAAGTAGGGAGTGGTTTGTCCACTCCCTACTGCCTTTTGTTTATAGATAATTCTAACACAATTTTGAAAAAAAATCAAATTTTTGTTTACAGAACAGTAAAATTTTTTAAAAAATTTTTTCTTTATCTATTGATTTTTTTTAAAAAAGATGTATAATATATTTATGACAAAATTAATCTAGATTTTAGGAGGTGTGTATGTATGTTTACAATAAAAAATTTTATGTTTAAAAGATATGTGAATGCTGCACACATCTGTTTGAACAACATATACTTTTACTCTCTAGTCTCTTGTAATTAATTGACTTTAGTGTTTATTATTTTAAATATTCTTATTAATTATAAAGAAGGAGTGAAGAAAAATGGAAAAAGAAAAAAAAGTAAGTTTTGTTGATGAGGTAATTGAAAGAAAAAAAGAAGAACTAGCTGCATTAAAAATCGGAGATATAAGATATAATTCTTTATTAAAAGAAATTAAAGATTTAGGACTTTCTGACGAACAATATAAAGCTATTAAATTAGCAATAGATAAATATATAAATGTAGATTAAAAAATTTAGGGCTGTTACAATTTAAAAATTTGCAACAGCCCTTTTTTATATTTCTAATATTAAATTTATAAAAAATAATTTTAAGTTTACAGGATATCTAAGCATTTTTTTGAGATAAAGTTTTCCTTTTAAATTTTTATTTCTTTTTACTAAATTTATAAGATAATCAACAACTAATTTAACATTTTCCCTGTTTGTTATGTTGCTATTGATATCTTCTGCAAATTTTATTTTTTCATATAATTTTAAATTTTCAGATTTAATAACAAAATCTCTCAGTGCCTTATATATATTAACTTTTTCCTCTATTTTCTCCTCTGTTTCATATGCCTTTATAAATTTCCCTATAGATTTAAAAGAAACTTCTTCTGATAAATTTATACTACTTTGTTTAAACTTCTTTATGTCTGTGGAAGAAGCTAAAAAAAATTCATAACTATATTTATCCACACCTAACTCTTCGGCTGTAGCCCTTTTTACCCTATAGATTATAGAACGAGATCTTATGGTCGTTAATATATTTAAATGCTTGGACAATAGAATAAAAAAGTTATCTTTAGTAGGCTCTTCAATAATTTTTAATATGGCATTTGCACTCTCTTTTCTTATGTCTTGAATATTTTTTAAAATAAAAACTTTTGCATTTCCTTCATGCGAACTACTGTAACTTTTTTTTATCATATCTCTTGCTATATCTATATTCAAGTTATCTATAACATATAAATCTGAATAAGTTTGCCTATCAACTTTTTGTTTTATACTCTCTATATTTTTCAAATCCTTTATATTTTTAGAAAAGAGATGTTTTGCAAATTCAAGAGCAAGCTCAAAATTTCTTTCTACATCATCTCCATAAAACAAATAAGTCCCTGATTCTCTATCAAATGACAATTCATTTTTTAAAAACTCATCTAACATTATCTTTCTGCCTTTTCAATTTTTCTCAATATTTCTATTTGGTCTAAGGCTAATCCAGCTCCCATAACAACACTTTCAAGTGGATTTTCAGCTAGAGAAACTTTTAAATTTGTATGCTTTGATATCATTTCTGGGAAATTTCTTATAAGCGAACCTCCACCTGTCATAATCATTCCCTTATCAACTATATCAGAAGCAAGTTCTGGTGGTGTTTTTTCAAGTACAGATTTAACAGCCTGTAATATTTCATTTAAAGAATCCTTTATAGCTTCCCTAACTTCTTCCGAACTTATAACAACTGTTTTAGGAAGCCCCATTATTAAATCTCTCCCTTTTACTTCCATTGTTTCTTCTTCTTCAAGAGGAAGTGCAGTTCCTATCTTCATTTTTATCTCTTCAGCTGTCTTTTCCCCAATCAAAAGATTGTATGTCTTTTTTACATATTTAATAATATCAGCATCAAAATTATTTCCAGCTATTCTTATTGTTTTACTGACAACAGTCCCTCCCAATGAAATGACTGCAACATCTGTAGAACCTCCTCCAATATCTATTATTAAGTTCCCTTCAGGTGCTGCTATATCCATTCCTGAACCTAATGCTGCTGCTCTTGCCTCTTCTATTAAGTATGCTTTTTTAGCTCCCGCCGAAATTGCTGCTTCTAAAACTGCTCTTTTTTCTACCCCAGTTACATCTATAGGGACACAGATCATTATTTCTGGCATAAAAAATCTATATGTCCCAAAAATTTTCTTTATAAAATATTTTATCATAGCCTCCGTTATATCATAATCAGCTATAACTCCCTCACTTAAAGGTCTAACTGCTACGATTGAATCAGGAGTTTTTCCTAACATTTCCTTAGCTTCATTACCAACTGCTAAGACCTTTCTCGTTTCTCTTTCCACTGCCACAACTGACGGCTCATTTAAAACTATTTTTTTATGTTTTTTACTGTAAACTAGGGTGTTTGCAGTTCCCAAGTCAATACCTATACTCCTATTTGATTTAAAACTAAATAGCCCCATCTTCATCTCCCTTTATAAATTTTTTTAAAATTTTTAAAATCGTTTCCCTTTTATTTTTTAAATACAGTGCACCTATTATCGCCTCAAAAGCAGTGGCTTCTTTATATTCCATAACTGTACAAGATTTTGGAAAGGTTTTTATATTACTATTTTTAGCTCTTCTAGCTATATTTTTTTCTTCTTCTTCCAGTTCTTCAAACAATTCTTTAAAAAATAAACTCTGTGACTTAGCATTAACTTTAGACTTAACAAGTTTATTTAAATTTAAAATTGAATAACCTTGTTTTATAAAATAATTCCTAACTTCTAGTTCCCAAACTGCATCTCCTAAGTAGGCTAGTTCTATGCCACTATATTCTCTTATATCCTTCTTTATATCTTCTACATTGTCCATGTAGTTTTATCCTTTCCATCTTTTATTTGTATACCCATCTCAAGAAGTCTATCTCTTATTTTATCAGATAAAGACCAATTTTTTTCAGCTCTCGCCTCTCTTCTTAATTCTAATATAAATTCTATAAGCTCTGCTGATATATTACTTACATCTGCTTCCAGTTTTAATTTTATGCCTAAAACTTCTTCTATAACAGTAGTTAAATAGTTATAAACTTCATCCATTACAAGCATTCCTTCTGTTGAAAATTTTCCTTCATCAATAGCTTTATTTGTAGCTTTTATAAGTTCAAATATATAGCCTAAAGCCTGAGCAGTATTAAAATCTTCATCCATAGCTTCTATGAAGTTTTTCTCCATTTTTTCTTTAAAAATTTTTAAATCTTGTAAATTATTTTTACCATTTAAGTTTTCTCTATCTAATTCCTTAACTCTCTTTAATGTGTTTTCAATTCTTTCAAGAGCTGACTTAGATTGATTTAATTCAAAATCAGAAAATTCCATTGGTTTTCTATAATGAGCTCCTAATATAAATAAACGAATTACTCTGCCATCAAATCTTTCAAGTATTTGTCTCAATAGTACAAACGAACCTGATTTAGACATTTTTTCACCATTTATATTTATATAACCATTATGCATCCAATATCTTGCATAAGTTCCACCACAGCCACACTTAGATTGTGCAATTTCATTTTCATGATGTGGAAATATCAAATCTTGCCCTCCACCATGAATATCAAAGCTATCTCCAAGGTACTTTCTTGACATAGCCGAACATTCTATATGCCATCCTGGTCTTCCCTTACCCCAAGGGGAATCCCAACTAGGTTCATTTGGTTTAGATGCCTTCCAAAGTACAAAATCTATGGCAGATTTTTTTATTTCACTTATATCTATTCTTGCTCCACTTTTTAAATCTTCTATCTTTTGCTTTGAAAGTTCCCCATAACCCTCTTTATACTTTTCAACTTCAAAATATACATCTCCATTTGATTCATAGGCATAACCTTTTTCAATAAGTGCTGAAATTATATCTATCATTTCTTTTATATTTTCTGTAGCCTTAGGTCTTATCATTCCCTCTTCTTTTAAATTTAACTTTGATGTATCTTCAAAGTATGCCTCTATATATCTATCAGCAACTTCTTTTATTGTTATATTTTCTTCATTTGCTTTGTTTATCATTTTGTCATCAACATCAGTAAAATTTTGAACATAATTTACTTTAAATCCTCTATATTCAAAATATCTTCTAACAGTATCAAAAAAAACTGCTGGTCTTGTATTTCCTATATGTATAAGATTATATACTGTGGGACCACATACATACATAGACACTTCATTTTCCTTTAAAGGTTTAAATTCATCCAGTTGTCCAGTAAGTGTGTTATATATTTTTATCATTTCCTTCTCCCTTTTTTAATCTTAATATTAACTATTTTAAATAAATTAAATCTTCCTGTGTAGTTATCTTTATATTATCATAATCCCCATGGATAAATTTAATTTTTTTATCCATTCTTTCAACTAACATAGCATCATCTGTAGCTACAATTCCCCTTCTTTTAGCCTCCTCATATGCACCTTTTAAAACTTCAAATTTAAAAGTTTGGGGAGTATGAACTAATACTATAAAATCTCTTGCTGGTGTAGAAATTATTTCATTATCTGTATCTATAAGCTTAACTGTATCTTTTACCTTGACTCCTACAACAGCTCCATCATACCCTTTATCAATAGCTTCCAAAGTCTTCTCTATATACTCTTCTTTTAAAAAAGGTCTAACTCCATCTTGAATAATGACATAGTCCGTTTTTGTAAGTTCCATTAAGGCATTATATATAGAATTTTGTCTTTCTTGTCCACCCTTTATTATTTTTCTTACTTTTGAAAGTATATTTTTTTGCTCACAAAAATTATTCATGTACTCTAAGCTTTCTTCATTTGTAACTATTATAATCTCATCTATAAATTCACTTTCAAAAGCTATTTTTAAACTGGAATAAAATAAAGGTTCCCCCTTATATTCCAAAAATTGCTTTGGATAAGTTAAAGCCATTCTTTTCCCAATTCCTGCAGCTGCTAAAATAAAGCTGACTTTTTTTCCTATTTTAGACTTACCACAGTACATCCAAGACCACCTTCTCCATGACCACCAATTCTAAAATTTTTAACATATCTTGAGGTTTTTAAATATTTAAGTACACCTTCTCTTAAAGCTCCAGTACCCTTGCCATGTATTATATAGACCTCCGTATAAGAATTTAGTGTTGCCCTATCCAAATATGTTTCCAGTTCATATATTGCCTCATCAACCATTTTTCCTCTTAAATCTATTTCATATTTAACAGGACTCTTTTTATGACTACTTACATTGTATACTTTTTCTTTCTTTTCTTCCACTATTTTAATTTCATCAAAAGGAACTTCAAGCTTTAAAATACCTGCTTGAACATTGGTACTTTCTTTTGTTTCATTTATTTTTAAAACAGTTGCAAATTGGTTAATGCTTTTGACAAATACTCTATCTCCAACTTTAAATTCAGCCTTTCTCTTAATATTTTTTACAGCTTCAACAGTTTTGCTCTTTTCCTCTCTCAATGCAGATGAAAGCATATTAAGACTTTTTTGAAGTTTCTGTGCATCCTCTTTTTTGTTTTCTTCCTTTTGAATTTTTTCAACAAGGGCTGATGCTTTAGCTCTCATTTCATTCATCATTTTTTCTGCATCTTCATAGGCTTTTTTTATTATTTCACTCTTTTGTTTTTCAACTAAAAGCATTTCTTGCTTTGCTCTTTCTCTATCTAGTTTTGTTTCTTCCTCAACTTTTGTTATTCTTTCCCTTAAAGTATCAAGTTCTTGAGATTTGTTCTTTATATTCTCTATCATCTTTTCTACTTTTTTATTATCTTCACTTATATAGTTTTTAGCCTTTAGAATTATTTCATCTGCTATCCCCATCCTGCTTGCTATAGTAAGGGCATTACTTTCTCCAGGAATACCTATAAGAAGTTTATAAGTTGGTGAAAGTGTGTCAGTATTAAATTCCATAGAAGCTGTTTCTATACTAGGTTCATTATAACCATAGGCTTTAACCTGACTATAGTGCGTGGTAATAAAAGCCTTACATCTCTTCTCTAATAAATAATCTATTACAGACATAGCAAATGCTGAACCCTCTATGGGATCAGTTCCTGAACCAAGCTCATCTAATAAAACAAGAGAGTTTTTTGTCAAATTTTCTAAAATTTCTTTTATATTTTTTAAATGTGCTGAAAATGATGACAGAGATTGCTCTATACTTTGCTCGTCACCTATATCTGCAAAAATTCCTTCAAAAAAACCAATTTTTGAATTTTCAGAAGCTGGTATAGGAATAGCGGATAGTGCCATTAAAGCAAGCAAACCTGCTGTTTTTAGTGCCACTGTTTTTCCACCTGTATTAGGACCAGTTATAAGTAAAATATTATAATCCTTACCTATTTCAAAACTTAGAGGTACAACTTTATCTCTGTCAATCAATGGATGTCTTGCCTGCTCAAGTGAAAGCGTTTCTTTATTGCTGACACTTGGTATATTGCATTTATTCTCAACACCATATATAGATTTAGCATTTAAAATATCCAAATAAATTATTTTTTCTCCCACATGGATTATATCATCTCTATTGTTTCTTAAAAGCTCGGAAATTCTAAGTAATATTTTTCTTATTTCCTCTTTTTCTTTGGATTCAAGTTCTCTCATCTTATTGTTTAAAGAAACTATTGAAAGAGGTTCTATGAAAACTGTTTGTCCACTTGCAGATCTGTCATGTTCTATACCTTTAATCTGCCCTTTAAAATCATATTTAACAGCAGTTACCATTCTGCCATCTCTTTCTGTTATTATTCTATCTTGAAAAGCATTAGCAAGTGAACCTTCTTCAAAAAGCTCCTCAAACTTTCTTTTTATATTCATATTAAGAGTTTTCTTATGAAGTCTTATATCCCTTAAGTCAAGTGAAGCATCATCTTTAATCTGTCTTTCAATATCTATAGTTTTATTTATAATATCTTCTATATTTTTTAAATTGGGAATATTTCCTATAACTTCCCTTAAATGTTTATATTTCCCTAAATCATCAAGTCTATTTTTAAAAACTCTTATCAATCTTAAATTTACATTTATATCCCAAAGTTCATCAACATCTAAATAAGTTCCTATAAGTTTTATTTTATCTATTAAAATACAAATATTTTTAAGACCTGTGTTTTCAAAGCCACCATCAAATTCTATTAAATCCATAAAGTCTTTGACTGTCTTAAGCTCATTATTTAAGGCCGATAGATCTTTGTAAGGAGCTAGCTCTATAAGTCTATCTCTATTTTCTTCAATTACTATATTTTCCAAAATTTTTTCTTTTAATTTATCAAATTCTAAAATTTTATAACTGTGTACATTCATAACATTCTCCCAAAATTAAATTCTCTTAAATTATAGCACAAATTTAAATATTTATGGTGAAAAATATATATTTTCTTAAAATAATTCAATTCCATATTTTTTATACAAAAAAATAATATAAAATGAGTTAGAATATGTTAAAATATATTTAAAATAAAATTGAAATATTTTAGGTTTTACTGTATTTTCATTATATAAGGAGGGAAATATGAAAAAAGTTTTAATTGCTTATTTTTCTTGGAGTGGAAATTCTGAATACATAGCTAATTTATTAAAAGATGAATTAAAAGCTGATATATTTCATATTCAAACTGATAAAAAATATTCAAATTCTTATGCAGTAGCTGTAGCTCAAGTTGCCAAGGAAAAACTTTCAAAAGAAAAAGTGCAACTTTTAAATAGACTTGAAAATGTTAATGACTACAATCAAATTATCTTAATTTATCCAGCTTGGTGGTTCACCTGTCCAAATGTTGTTCTTTCCTTTCTTGAAACTATGGATAGTAAAGGAAAAACTATATATCCTATCTGTAATCATAATGGTGGTGGACTTGGAAAGAGCATAGAAGATATTAAGAAAATTTGTCCTGATGCTGTAGTAAAAAATGGCTTTGCAATAAAAAAGCCCGATGTTAAAAAAGATAAAACTTTTTCAGCAGTTCTTGAATATATTCAAGCTTAAATAAGTCAATTATAAAAAGCCGATTATAAAGATTTCTTTGGAGAGTGTAGAAAAAAGTTCACACTCTCTTTCTTTGTCTTTATATCGGCTTCTTTATTAACTTACAATATTATAACTAGAAAGTTTTTCTTCCCATTTTTTATCTTCATACTCATCACCTTTATAAAGCAGGTACTGATCTATTTCTATTTTATAATAGATAGTATATACTGAATCATAATCGACACTTAACTCTATTTTTCTAGGTGCAGTCTTAATTATTCTTTTTATACTTTGAGCCCACTCTGCATAAACTATTAATTCATTTTTCCCAGGTTTTAGATAAACAGCTGGTCTTGTCTTATAAAAAAACCATTGAGCTTTTTCTCCATTTATTTCCACTACTCTTATCTGTTCAGCAAAATTATTGTTAAATGAATTTTGTTTTTTTAGTATAAGCAGAGCTGCTCCCTCAACCTTGTTTCTTTCAGCATTTTTCTTTTTAGTGTTTGCATTAACTATCAGAACTATAAAGCCAATAATTACAACTGTCAAAACTATAGTAATCGGGTTTACAGGATATGTTTTAATCCAATTCCCAAAGCCCATTTTTCTAATTAGTTCTATTTGATAAGTAAATATCTCCATTTTTTCTCCCAAATATTTTCCAAATTAGCATTTTAAAAATTAATTACATATTTTGTTCATTATACCATAATTTTAATATTATTCTAAACATCTCTATTCTATAAAGTATTTTAATAAAAAGTCATTTAAACCTATAGTTTTATATTTATATACGAATAAAGGGACTATTACAATAGCATCTATTACTTATTTATTTTTTATTAATAATTCAAGTTTTTCTTCCAAATTTTTTATTCTTTCATCCTGTTTTACAAGCTTATCATTTTGTGAATTTACTATTGATTTTAACTGATTATTTTCTTTTGTAAGTCTATTCATTTCATCTTGTACTATATAGGTAGGTGTATTAGTTGCAGACGTAGAACCTCCCTTACCTAACTTCCAAGCTAGACCTATATTGGCCATAGTCTTTACTCTTCTTTCGCTGCCTATTGCAAGCCCTGCTGTCATTAATACATTTTCACTGAAATAGTGACTCATACCAACTGCTATAGATTGCTTATTTCTATAGTGACCAAAGCCTGCCATTATTTGATTTGGTGCTTGAGGGTCATATTGCATAGGATGTAGAGCTGATAGAGCAGCACTAAGTGATCCAACATGATTTACTTCTGATTTTAAATTTCCTAAATCAACTCTTAAATCTCCAATTACATTATTATCTTGCATAGCCTTATAAAGTTGACTTCCATTTATAGCATCTGTTGATGTTTCAGAAATTTCTCCATCGGCAACATTAGTTACCTTTCTTTTAATTGTGCTTGAACCTACCGAAACTTCATTAGAAGATGACACTGCTGAATTATTACCAAGCGCTACTGAATTTGCTATTCCAGCTGCTATATTTACATTGGAACCCATTACAAAATTATCATTGCCTGCTATATTGTTATCATTCCCAAAGGCATAAGAACGGTGTCCTGTTACCTTGTTTGGATCTCCAAAGGCTCCTGAATTATTTCCACTAACTTCATTTTTATATCCAACTGCTGTTGATTTTTCTCCTGAAACTATATTTCCATATCCCATAGCCATTGAAAAATTACCACTTATAGCATTTTTATTCCCAAATATAAAATTATCTGTAGTATCTTTAGAAATATTATTATGAGCACCCACAACCCATGAATTATCTCCTTCTATTCTATATTTATAGTTTTCTTTATCGTCATATTGCAGAGCTTGAAAATTATACTCTCCTCTACCAAAAGCTCCTGAATTTTTACCTGAAATATAAAGTTGTCCTCCAGTAGCTATACTCTTTTCTCCATCCACTGTATTTCTATGACCAAAACCTATACTAAGATATTCATTAGTTTCATTCCAAGTACCAAAAGCTGTACTAACAGAACCTCTTGCTTTGTTTCCAGATCCAAAAGCTGAGCTTCCTCCCCCTTCTGCAATATTTCCACTACCAAAAGCTATATCAGACATTTTTTTTACAGTATTATTACTTCCAAAAGCATCACTAAATAGCGAGTATGTTTCATTATTTCTACCAAATGCCGTGCTAGATCCTCCTTTAGTGTGGTTCTCTAACCCAAATATTAAACTATAATTTCCTTCTGAAGTATTATAAGAACCAAAAGTTTGACTGTTCGCACCCTTTGCAGTATTTTTAAAACCAAAAGTTGAAGCGAAACCTCCTTCTGAAGTATTATAAGAACCAAAAGATTGACTGTAATTTCCACTTGAAATATTCCCTCTACCAAAAGTCATACTTTCATTGCCAGTTGATGTATTGAAATTTCCAACAGCAACACTTAAGTTATTGTTTGCTTTATTTGCTGTTCCTACAGCTGTTGCATAAAGTTTTTCAGTTGATTTTTCAGGATTTCCTGCTTCATTTTTTCTAATAATTTCATCTCCGTCATAATCTATTTCTTTATAGCTTTGACCTATTGCAATACTTTTATCTGAATGTGCTACACTTCCATCACCTAACTGATATTTGTCTGCAAATAATTGTTTACCATAAAAAATTAGTAATACACACATTAAAAATCTAAAATTTTTTTTCACAAAATCCCCCCAAAAAATAAAATGATTTTAATTTTAAAAATAATTACATCTTTAAAATCAACCATTATAGTGTAATATAATATTAATAAAAACGCAATAGTTTTATGTATTAAATTTTAACATTTTTTAGTTTTAAAAATAAAATATTTTTATTACATTACAAAAATTTTTTCTTAATTCTATATAAAAAGATTTATATCCATACTTACACTTTTTCCAGTTCTTTTATCAGCTGATAAAAATCCTCTTTTTATCCATTCATCTTCAGAAGGTCCATGAACCCAAATTATATATTTTTTATTAGCTTTAATCCTCAATCTTATACCATATATTAGAAAATAAAAGTATTTTACATATTTTATCTCCTTTATCTCTTTTAATGGGATAATATTTAAAGTTCCATCCCAATTTATTAAAAATTCTTTTGTAAATACATAACTATACTTCTTCTCCTCTATACTATCTAAAATTTTTATTTCTTCCTCTGTTGCCGTATCATAAATTTTAAAAAGAAGCTTTTCCTTATATTTTTGTCCTGAATAAATCTTAAAAAACAAAAAAAGAGCCCCAGCAATAACAAGTATTAAAGTTCTCTTCGGAATAATTGAAAATGCTGGCTCCCAAAAATTAAATGCTTCTCTTATGGAATATGCTCCACTTGAAAAAAGAGAAACATAAATTATTACTATGGAAGTAAAAACAAATAAAAAAGGTATCATTATTGATAAAAACATCCTTCTTAAACTAAGTTTTTGATACATCTTCATAAATGCATAGTCATATATAAATATTTCTTTGTTTTCTTCTTCATTTATATCCACTTTATAATGTAGATAAAGTTTTTTTATATTATTAAATGTAGGTTTTATAGTTACTATAATAAATATTCCTATCATAGCAAGAATAATATATTCTTCTTGAGCAACCAAAGCTTTGCTCTCAAATCTTAATAAAAGTTTTATAAATAAGACTGTTAAAATTCCAAATATTGTTAGATTCCATATAACTAAAGTCCATAAGCCAAGCTTTTCATTTTTTTTCATTTTTAGCCTCCTAAAATTAATATAAAACTTTAGTAATTGCTAATTATATAAGTCTACCTGTTCATCCAATTCAATTACTCCAGTAATAACTTGTTTTTTTAAATTTTCTTCATTTAGCTGATCAATTCTCAATAAACTTATATCAATTCCTAAATCTCCTACCACATGAATAAGATTTCCCCTTTCTCTTATTAAACAAGTGGCAAATCTTCCCTCAGGTATAGTAACTACACTGTCATAATCAACATAATATTGAGTATTTTCAAAAATCTCAGGAGTACTTATTCCAATTAATATCTCCAATTCATAAAAATGAACTAAAGTTTCTTCCAGCTCTTTCATTTTTGCACCTTTTTCATAATACATAAGCTTATCCATTGCAATATCAAGTGATAGAGCAAATCTATTGCCTTTATCCTCTTTCCATTCAATAACAGAGCTACATAATTTTATTTTCCTCTTTTGTGTCTTTATTATATAAAGTACATACCACTGCAAGCGAGGCGACATAAATTTGATACTCAATTCCCCCTTATTAATTTTTATTTCTTGTCCATCCCAATACAAGATTGCAAAATCATCATAAAGTTTAATACTTCCTTCTTCTTCTTTGCTCCCCCAATACTTAGCTACTAAGTAAGTAGGTACTAACATACAAATTGGAATTAAGCCAAATATTAGGTATATGACATACTTTTTATATTTTTTCAAATATAGAGGTAAATATTCTGGACCTTTAATAATTCCAGAGTAATAAATAATTATAGTATAGATTAAAAAACCTAAAATTACACCTGAAATAACCATAAAATATAGCATAGTTTCAGAATACTTATTATATCTAAATTTTATCTCAGACATTTAGACTACTCCTTTTTTAATTTTACCACCAAACTTTAGTTATCAAGAAATTATAAAGTAACACAACAGGAACTATATATGTTATTAATAAAATAACTAAGGCTATCAGTCTTTTAGGTGTTGGACCAGGCTTATGTGTCGCTACATCATTTTTAAGAATAGTCTTTTTTACTAAGAAAAACATAGGAATAACTATGATAAGTGGCAAAAAAGCAACCACAGCAAATATAGGATAAATAGGTACTACCATTTTTAGACCTCCTTTAAATTCTTTATTTTTTCTCTTATAATATTACTTACTCTCTTATCTTAAATTAAATATTTTCCAATAACCCATCAACATAGTCCTTTTCAACTTTAAACCAAGAAAGTAGCTTTTCGGCAACCTTTTCTTTTACCTCATCATTTACATAATTTAAACATCTTTTGAGAGCAAAAATCATTCCTATAAAATCATCACTGTAGCCAACTAAAGGAAATAAATCAGGTGCCAAATCGAAAGGTAAGATAAAATAGCCCAAGCAGCCAAGTATCAGTGCCTTATCTTTTTTAGAAACCTCAGGTTTTTGAAGTACATAATAAAGTGTCAGAACATAAGCCGTGCTTTTTAAACCTAATTTTTTTGCAATTTTCTTTAATTTATTCCAAAAAGCATTATCTGAAAATTTGTCTTTATACTTATAGTATTCCTCCTCTTTCCAATCTTCTATTCTTTTACTCATTTTTCCTCCAAATTAAAATATCTTAAATTCATGTTTTCTAAAACCTTATAATTTTTATGTGTATACACTTTATTTTACAACTTTAATATAAAAAAAGGAAGTTATTATAAATTTTTCAATTAATAATAAACTCCCTAATTTATTTTTATTTTATAAAAACCAATGATAGCCATGGAATATAAGTTATCATAGCAAGAGCGACAATAGCTGCTAAAAAGAAAGGTATAATTAACCTAAACATACTATCTAACTTTATTTTAGCAACAGCAGCTCCTACAAAAAGATTACAGCCATAAGGTGGCGTACAAAGTCCTATAGCTAAATTTACTGCCATTATAACTCCAAAGTGAACAGGATTTATTCCTAATGATTTTACTGTTGGTAAAAGCATTGGAGCCATTACTATTATTGCTGGAACCGTATCCAAAAATAATCCAATGAATAGAAGTATTAAATTTATAAAAAATAGAATTACAAAAGGACTATCTGACACTGTTGTCAAAAATGTTGAAATCATTTGTGGAACTTTTTCAAAAGTCATAAATGTAGAGAAAACTGTTGAATAACCTAGTAAAAATGAAGTTATTCCATTTAGGACTGCTGCATCTAAAAGTGTATTATAAAGTGCTTTTAAATTTAAATCTTTATACACAAAATAACTTACCAATGCAGAATAAACAACTGAAACACAGGCAGCTTCAGTTGGAGTAAAAACTCCTGAATAAATTCCACCTAAAATAATTGTTGGTGATAATAACGCCCAAATTCCTTCTTTTGTTGCAAGCCATATTCTCTTCAATCTATTTTTTAATATCTCGGCTAGAGTATCTCCTTCTTCTTCCCTTTCCCTCACTTCTATTTTATTTTTTTTACAAAAAACTATATTTATAGTTAAAAATACCAACCCTAACAGGATTCCTGGTAAAACTCCTGCTAAAAATAAACTTGGAACAGGAGTATTTGTTGTTGCTCCATAAAGTACAAAAGACAGGCTAGGAGGAATGATAGGTCCCACTATTCCACCAAAACAAACTAAAGTAGCTGCATATTCAGAAGGATAACCCTTTTTCTTCATCTCTGGTATCATCATTCCACCAATGGCTGAGGTAGTTGCCATACCAGAACCAGATAAAGCCCCAAAAAACATACATGCTAAAATTGTAACACAACCTAATGCTCCTGTCACAAAATCTATCAGTGCTGAAGCAAAAGCAACAATTCTTTTAGCTATACCTCCAGTTGACATAATTAATCCAGCTAGCATAAAGAAAGGAATTGCCATAACTGTAAATGAATTTATCCCTGAAAAACAATATTGAGCATTTACAACCATATTTAAATTGGAACAAAAATACATGGAAACCATTGTAGCTCCACCAATAGCAAAACCAACTGGCACTCCTATCATTAACATCAAAAATAAGACTATAAAAAGTACTAAAAAAGTCACTATACATCCCCTCCTTTTCTTAAAGAATTGAAGGAAGATTTTATTATTATTAAATTCCTTAGCATCATTATTATGCAGCCTATTACAACTGATAAATAGCCCCAAGACATACTAATTTTTATTCCAGCGAAATTAATATGAGCCTGTGAAATTACAAGTTCCATTCCATAATATGCTGTTACAGCACAAATACCAAATACAACAGCTTCTGATAAAATTTCACAAATTAATGCATTCCTAGGTGAACATTTATCTACAAACATCGTTATCTTTATATGTTCTTTTCTCTTTGCACCTATACTTATTCCTATCCACGAAATCCAAACAAACAAAAACTTTCCTAATTCCTCAGACCAAGATAGTGAATTATTAAAAACATATCTCATAATAACTTGACCAAAAATTACTAGAACCATAAGTGCAAACATTATTACTAAAACAATTTCCTCTAAACTATCAAGAAAATTTACTATTTTGTTTTTCTTCTTCATAATTTCACCCTAATTATTTTTTAGGAACTGTTGCTAACCATTTATCCATAACTTCGTCCCCAACTTTCTTTCTCCAATTATCATATACGGGTTTAACTTTTTCTTGAAAAGCTACTATTTCATCAGCCGTTAATTCTTGGACAGTAGCACCTTCATTTTTAAATCTTTCTATGTATTTTAACTCATTTCCTCTTTCTTCATCTCTTTGTTTCTTTGCAATTTCTTTAACTGCTTCCTCTAAAGTAGTTCTTAAGTCTTGAGGTAGTGAATTTATCCAATCTAAAGAACAAACTATCGGAAATGGAGAACTTGCATGGTTAGTCAATGTTATATAAGGAGCTATTTTATGCAATGAAAAGTCATTGAATACACCTAATGAGTGATCAAGTGCATCTATCGTCCCCTGTGATAGTGAAGTTATAACTTCTCCCCATGACATAGGAGTTGGATTTGCTCCCATAGCATCCCACATAGCAACATTTAATTCATTTTGAGCAATCCTAACTTTTTGACCTTTTAAGTCATCTGAATTATGGTAATTCTTTTTAACACTGGCAACTTGTCTCATTCCATTATAATACATATCTATACAATAATAACCTTGTTTTGCCAAATATTCATTGAATACTTGCAATCCACCATTTTCAAAAGTTCCCTTTATCCAATCTTCATAAGTTGGATATAAATAAGGTAAATCTATACATGCAGATTCTGGACCAGCTGCTGCTGTAACTGCTGCCGATAAATCAAACATCATAGTAACAGTACCTAATTTTACTCCTGCTACCAAGTCTGGTGTATCTCCTAATTGTCCATCAGGATAAACCTCAATCTTGAATTTTCCTGGAGCTTTTTCCTCTAAAATTTTTCCTAGCTCCAAACTCCAAATATTTGTAGAACGAGAACTAGAGTCTGTATGACCTATTTTTATAACTATAGGTTCATCAGCTTTTTGTGTCCCAGAACCTGAATCAGAAGGACGACAAGAAAACATAAAAGTTGCTGTAAAAATTACAAATAAAAAACTTAAAAACTTTTTCATAACATACCACATCCTTTTAAATTTATTTTTAATACCAGCTATGATTTTATTATACAATATATATATAAATTGTCAAAATAATTTTAACTATATATTGTAATTTTTTATTACATTTAAATTTAAATATTTTCATATTTTTTTATTATCTATTTCTTATATTATCCAATTCATTTAAATTTTCTACTTCTATAATTTCAATTCCATTTTCTTCAAGTTTCTTTCTAAATACTGCAATTCCCATATAAGCCATAAAAATTGAAACGATTGGATTTATTAAACTTAAAAATACGTATGGAAAATATGAAAAAGTAGGCACTCCTAAAGTAGCTGATTGATATGCACCGCAACCATTCCAAGGAAACATTGGTGACCATAATGAACCACCATCTTCTAAGGTCCTTGAAAGATAATATCTCTCTAATCCCATATCATCATAAACTTTATAAAACATTCTTCCAGGTATTATATTTGCTAAATATTGATCTGTTAAAACAAAATCACAAAGAATCCCTGTTACTATAGTCGTAGCTACAAGACTTCCTACAGAATGTACATATTGAATCAATTTTTCTAGTATTACCTCTGTAAATCTAGCTTTTTCTAAAATTCCACCAAAACACAGAGCAAATATAATAAGGGAAATAGTCCATAACATTCCATTTACTCCTCCTCTAGTAAGCAGTTTATCTACAATTGCAATATTTGTTTCACCCACATAACCATCTTGCAACACATTTAATACATCTACAAAACTTGCATTTTGAAATATTATTGCAAATATTCCACCCACAATTGTTGCAATTAAAAGAGAAGGTATTGCTGGAACTTTTTTTACTGCTGTTATAAGTACAACAATTGGTGGTATTAATAGCCAAGGACTAATATTAAAACTTGAAGAAAGAGCATTTTTTATTAAAGTTATATTTTCTAAATTAACTGTAGAACTATTATATTTCAGCCCAACAATGAAATATAAAACTAATGCAATTATAAAACTGGGAACTGTTGTATACATCATGGATTTCACGTGAAGATATAAATCAGTTTCTGCTGCTGCCGCTGCGACATTTGTACTGTCAGATAAAGGAGAAATTTTGTCTCCGAAATATGCTCCTGATACAACCATACCTGCTGTTAGAGCTGGATTTATCCCCAAACCAGTTCCTATCCCCATAAGTGCAACACCTATTGTTCCTCCTGATGTCCAAGCACTACCAGTTGCTACTGATACAATAGCACATAGGATACAACCTGTAGGCAGAAAATATTTAGGCGAAATCAACTCTAAACCATAAAAGATCATAGCTGGTACAGAACCTGCTAAAACCCATGAACCTATAAGCATTCCTACTATCATAACAATAACTAAGGCTTCCACAGCACGGTAAATACTTTCAATCATTCCATCTCTAATTTCAAACCAAGTACAACCTACCTTTAATGCCATAATTCCTGCAAGTACGGTTGATATGACAATAGGTATATGAGGATCAATTTTTAAAACTATCATTGAATAAACAATAATAATTGCCATTCCTATAATCGGAACCAAAGCTTCCCAAATTTTAGGTTTTCTTATTACAATCATATAAATACCCCCTTAAAATTTAATAGTTATTTTCATACTTATTCTTTATAAATCTTATAAAAGGAGAAATTAAAACAAAAAGAGCTTATTAAAATTAATGATTAAATAAGCCTTATAATTGTTAATGTCCAAAAACTGCAGTAATCTGGTATATTTGTGACCTTAAAAACTTAAAAAATCTATTTTATAGTAAGCTCTTTTATTTTTATTGTAATACTGACGCATATTTTATTTTTTCTAAAATATTCAATAAAGGCAAGTACTTATTTAACAGCTATAACCTCTATTTCAACTTTTACGTCTTTTGGTAGTCTTGCCACTTCTACACAAGCTCTTGCAGGTTTTACATCTCCCAGATATTTTTCATAAACTCCATTTATTTTAACAAAGTCATTCATATCTTTGATAAAAACAGTAGCTTTTACTACATCTTTAAAATCATAACCAGCTTCTTTTAAAATAGCTCCAACGTTTTCTAAAGATTGTGTTGTTTGTTCTTCAACACAGTCAGAAATTAAAGTCATTGTGGATGGTACAAATGGAATTTGCCCTGACACATAAAGGGTTCCATTTACTTCAATCGCTTGAGAATAAGGTCCAATTGCTGCAGGTGCATTTACAGTGTTAATAATTTTTTTCATTATAAATCAACTCCTTTATAAAATTAATAATTTTAGTTGCTCATCTATAGCTTTTTGCTGCTCATCAATTTTTATTGATTTTACTAGTAAAATTTTATGTTTTTAGCTTTTTGACAACTTTAGCTGCTCATTTATAGCTTTTTGCTGCTCATCAATTTTTATTGATTTTACTAGTAAAATTTTATGTTTTTAGCTTTTTGACAACTTTAGCTGCTCATTTATAGCTTTTTGCTGCTCATCAATATTTTTTTATTAATAATACTACTTTTCTATTTTCATTTGAATATAATTATGAATATCCTTCTCTATTACTCCTAATTCTATCAATCTCTTTAATCTTCTATTTACAGTTGCTGTTGATTTTAAAATTTCTTTTTCAATTTCTTTTCTGTTGGTTCTTCCTCTTCCAGTAATATAAATTAAAATATTTTTATCTATTTTATCAAATGTTTTCCATAATTCTTCTGACACCATTTCTTCTAATCTAATGCTTTGCCTCAACTTCCTCATAACAATATTGTTTTTTAATACTAACTTTACACTTTCTCCAGTTTCATAATATTCTGGTTCATCTAGAAAAAATATTTTCATTTCTTCATAAATTCTTTTTACACCTTCATTTAGTTCTCTTACCCATCCAAATTCAGTCAATACTCTTGCAATTCTTGAGTTTCTTGAATATCTTGTTTCTTTTATATTCTCTAATGTAACTATACTTGGCAATTTACCTGGACTCAATATTTCTAACCTATCATCATACATAGAAACAACAATATGAATTCCTTGAAGTGAGTATTCTCTATGAGTTACTGCATTTACAATTCCTTCTGTCCATGCAAATTCAGGGTATTCTGGAATTGTCTTAAATTTACCACTTTCCTTATCAAGACTTATAAATTCTCTCAACTGAGTAGAAATGAAGTTAATTGCTTTCGGAATTATATTTAATATACAATCTTCTATGTTTTGGTCCTTTAAAACGTTCATTCTTGTGCCAACTTCCATAGAGTTACCCTCATATCTAATAAATCTGACTCGACAATTAGGATAAAATTGAAAAATATTTTTTGCGAATAAAAGTAATGCACCATTTGTTAAATAATTTTTTCCTTTTTCTTTAACTAAAAAACCTCTGGCTCTTAAAACTTCCTCTACTTTTAGATGTTTAGCTGATATTTTTTCTTTATATTCCTCTAAAAGTTTGAAATCTAAATCTTCTAATGTGGCATATTCATTTATCTCATCCTCGTATTTTCTTCTATTCTTAGCATATTCTAAATTTATTAAATCTTCACCTCTAAGTTCTTTAGTCTTGTTAGCAATTCTTAGATATGTTTTATTATCTGTTGTACGGATTATTCTATTTATTTCAGTTTCAATATGAAATATAACAATTTTATCTTTTTTTCCTTCTTTGTTAATAATTTCAAGCTCTTCAACATCATAATTAGGCATAGGCGAACAACAGTTTTTAGGTGCTGAAATGATATTATTATAATCTTCAATTGATATATTTATAAAACCCTCAAATTCTCTATTGTCACTAACTCCAACAACGATTACTCCACCTCCAGCATTAGCGAAAGCTGAAAAATGAGTTGCTAAATCTTTGGATTTTATTCTTGAAGATTTAACATCAAAATATACATTTTCAGGAGTGGTCTTTATATAATTAATATCAATTAAAGGATTTATTTTTGATCTTCTCACTATTTTTCTCCTCTATTAAAACAATCTCTTATCATATCCCTTATTTCTAATGCTTTTTTAGGATTCCCCTCTTTTGTTGATACAGCAATCTGAAAATCTTCTGTCTCAAAAATACTTGAAAATCTTAAATTCATATCAGTTTTTGAACTTATGTTATTAACTAAAATATTTCTGGATATGCATAGTTCAGAAATATATTTATTCATTTTCTCATCTGATGTAGCGGCAACAACTAAAAAAATATCCTTTAAATCTTCCTCTTTAAATTCTCTTTCAATTTCTAAGAAAATTTTTTTATCCTTTAGTAATTTTTCAAAGTTTTGTTCCTCAACAGTTCTTGTTATAACTTTTATATTACAGCCCTGTTTTACTAGTGTCTCAACCTTTCTGAATGCAATTTTCCCAGCACCTACTACTAAAACATTTTTATTTGTCAAATCAATGCTTACTGGAAAAAATTTACTTTCCATTTTTTTCTCCTATTTTCTTAAATGCCTTTTCAATAGAAACTAAAGTTTTATCTAAATCTTCCTTAGTATGAGCCAATGATAAGAAATGTGCTTCAAACTGTGAAGGCGGAACTATTATACCCTCTTCAAGCATAGTATTGAAATAAATAGAAAAGTTCTCTGTATCTGATTTCAAAGAATCATCTAAATTCTCAACCTTATGACTATCTGTAAAAAATATTGTGAATAAAGAACCTAAGTGGTTTAAACAAATATTAACCGAATATTTTTCTGCCAATTTATTTATTCTTTCAATAAGGTATATAGTTTTTTCTTCCAATTCCTTATAAACTTCTTTTTTATTTTCTTTTAAGTATTTTATAGTTGCAAAACCTGCTTTTGCTGAAATAGGATTTCCTGACAAAGTTCCAGCATGATACACTCTGCCAACTGGAGCAACCAAATCCATTATTTCTTTTTTGCCGCCAAAGGCACCAACAGGATAACCTCCACCTATTATTTTACCAAGAGTTGTTAAATCTGGGCTGATGTTAAAGTATTCCTGTGCTCCACCTAGAGCTAGTCTAAAGCCTGATATAACCTCATCAAAAATTAGAATAGTTCCTGTTTTCTTTGTTATTTCTCTAACTTCTATTAAAAATTCTTTATGCGTTTCTATAAGCCCCATATTAGCAGGAATAGGCTCTATAATTACACAGGCTATATCTTCATTTAGAAGTAATTTTTTCAATTTTTCTATATCACCAAAAGGCAAAGTTAAAGTATCTTTTATCACTGCATCAGTTATACCATTACTATCCTGATAGCCATCTGTCAAAAGACCTGAACCTGACTTTACAAGTAAGGCATCAGAATGTCCATGATAACAACCCTCAAATTTTAAAATTTTGTTTCTCTTTGTATAAGCTCTCGCAAGTCTTACTGCTGACATAGTAGCCTCTGTTCCAGAAGTTGTAAGTCTAACTTTCTCAATAGAAGGAACTGTTTCTATAATTAGCTCCGCCAAATCAACTTCATATTTCGTTGGTAAACCATAAGAACTTCCATTTGCTATTATTTCATTTACAGCTTCCAAAACTTTTGGATGATTATGTCCCAATATCAATGGACCCCAAGAACAAATATAATCTATGTACTCATTTCCATCTTCATCCCAAATCTTTGCTCCCTCACCTTTTTTTATAAAGATAGGTGCTTCTCTATTCACAGATTTAAATGCTCTAACTGGACTGTTAACTCCTCCTGGTATCAATTCAAGAGCTTTTTTATATAGATTTTTTGAATTTTCGAATTTCATTCTTATCTCCTACAAATTTATTTCTTTAGCCATTTTGCTATGTCTTTAGCATGATAACTTATTATTATTTCAGCTCCTGCCCTTTTCAGTGCAAACATATTTTCTATAACTATTTTCTCTTCATCTATCCAACCATTTTGAGCAGCAGCCTTAACCATAGAATACTCTCCACTTACATTATATGCAACAACAGGTAAATCTGTTACTTCTGAAACTTTTTTTATAACATCCAAATAGGCCATTGCAGGTTTTACCATAATAAAATCTGCTCCTTCTTCTGTATCAGCTTCAACTTCTCTGTAGAAATTTTTATTATTTCTAAAATCCATCTGATAAGATTTTCTATCTCCGAAACTTGGACAAGAATCTGCTGCCTCTCTAAAAGGTCCATAATAAGCTGATGAATATTTAACACTATAAGCCATAATAGAAATATCCTTAAAATTATTCTTATCAAGCTCAGATCTTATTTTTAAAATTCTACCATCCATCATATCAGATGGTGCTATTATATCTGTACCAGCCTCAGCATGAGATAACGCTATCTTAGCTAAGTACTCTAAAGTTTTATCATTATCTACATCATAATTATGTAAAACTCCACAATGACCATGTGATGTATACTCACACATACATACATCTGTTATTATTAAAAACTTATCTCCATAATTCTTTTTAATTTGTCTTATTGCTCTTTGTACTATTCCATCCTTAGAATAAGCTTGGCTACCTATCTCATCTTTGTGTTCTGGTATCCCAAAAAGTAAAATTGACTTTATTCCTAGTTTCAATAGTTCATCTAATTCCTCATTCAATCTATCAAGCGAATATCTAAATTGCTCAGGCATTGATGGAATTTCAGATTTTATATTTTGTCCATCAGTAACAAAAATAGGGTAGATAAATGAACTTATATCTAAATTTACATTTTTTACCATTTCTCTTAAAAGAAAGTTTTTCCTAAGTCTTCTTGTCCTTGTAAACATTTTTTTCCTTTCAAATTAAATTAGTATTTCTTATTTAAAATAATAGCATAAGTTTTAAAAAATATAAACAATTAAATAAAAAAGGTTGAAGTCTATTAAGTAAATCTTTAAAATACCGTTTACAATAGCTCCAACGCCTTTTTTATTTATATTGTCAATTCAATCTGGTTTTCTTCAATAGCTAAAATACAACTTTCATAGTAGCCATCTCCTGTTGTTCTCGGACCACTTAATACTTCATAGCCATCTCTTTTTAATATTTCAGTTAATTCATCAACTTTTTCTTTAGTTCCTAAGCTAAAAGCTATATGAATTAAACCTGTTCTTTGTAAATATTTTTTTTCATTTTGAATATTTGGCTTTGTCATTATTTCTAACCTTGCTCCATCATCAAAAGAAAGAAAATAAGACTTGAAATCTGTATTTTTATTATGATAGATTTCGTTTGATTTTGCACCCAGATACTTTATAAAAAATTCTTTTACTTTCTCTAAATCATTTACATACATTGCTATGTGTTCTATTTTCATCTTATAGCTCCTATCTGAAAATTATATCAAGCAAACCATCTGCTGTATATGTTTCTGCCTCATAAGCAACTTTCATTCCTAATCTTCTTATAGTTTCACTGGTCATAGGTCCAATTGATGCAATTTTTTTATCTCCTAGAATAAAGAAATCTCCATCTAAGCTTTCATAAAATGCCTCAACTGTTGATGAACTTAAAAAAGTTATAATATCCACATCTTTTATTTTTTCTACAAGTTCTTTTTTATCAACTTTCAATTTTTTAGTTTTATAAGCTACAAGTTTTTCATAATTTCTATTATATAACTTATTATATTTTTCTATATCGCAGGGAGAAATATCAGATGTAACTATTAAAATATTTTCATTTTCACTTGTAAAATTAACTACTTCTTCTGCCAATTTATCTACCAAATACTCGTTAGGCATAAAATCTGGAACTATTTTATATCTTTCTAAAACTTCTTTTGTTTTTACTCCAACTGCTCCAATTTTTATATTTGCTAGCTTCCTAATATCTTTTATATTTTCAAAGAATGCCTTTACTCCATTGGGTGAGTTAAATAGAATTGCCTTATATTTCACTAAATCTTCCATATTTATTTTTAAGTTTTCTATCTCTATAAGGGCTAATTCTAAAGAAATGCCTCCTCTTTTAGAAATATTCTGAGACATTTCAATAGCCTGTTTTTTATCTCTGGTTACCAATATTTTTTTAGCAGGATTTTTATTTTCAAACCATTTAAAAGTTTCTCTTAAGTTTACTACATCCCCAATTATTGTTATAGCTGGTGGATTTATTTTATTTTCCTCAGCTAACTTCAGTATATTTTCCAAAGTTCCAACTGTCACCCTCTGATTTTCAGTTGCACCTTTTTCTATAACGGCAACTGCTGTTTTAGGACTTTTTCCATATTTTATCAAATCATTTACTATCAGATCTAAGTTTTTAACTCCCATTAAAAAGACTAAAGTCCCCTCAAGTTTAGCTATATTTTCAAAGTTATGCCACTTTCCATTTTCCATAGTGTGACCTGTAAAAACATGAAAAGATCTTGCAAGTCCTCTATGTGTTACAGGTATTCCTGCATAGGCTGGAACGGATATTGAAGATGTTATACCAGGAATCAATTCAAATTCAATTTCATTTTCTACCAAGGCTTCAATCTCTTCTCCACCTCTTCCAAAAACAAAGGGATCTCCACCTTTTACTCTTGCAACATTTTTACCTTCAAGACATTTTTTCACAAGAGTCTGATTTATTTCATCTTGAATTAAACCACCTTCTGTATTTCCTTTCCCAAGATATATAAGTTCTGCATCTTTCTTAGCAAGTTTCAATATATCTTTACTAATTAATCTATCATATATAATACAGTCGGCATTTTCTATTATTCTTTTTGCCTTCAATGTTAAAAGCTCAAAATCTCCGGGACCTGCTCCAATTATATATGCTCTTCCTCTTTTCATTTTTTCTCCTCTACTTTATGGTAAAAAGAACAAGTTACTAAATGATCATTTACCATTCCTATTGCCTGCATAAAAGCATAAATTATGGTACTGCCTACAAATTTAAAGCCTCTCTTTTTTAAATCCTTACTTATTTTATCAGATAGTTCTGTTTTAGCAGGAACTTCTTCAATCTTAGTCCAAGAATTATTAATTGGTTTATTATCTACATAAGCCCATAAATAGCTATCTAATGAACCAAATTCTTCACAAAGTTTAAAATACTTCTTAGCATTATTGATAACAGCATTTATTTTTAATTTATTTCTTATTATTCCTTCATTTTTTAAAAGACTTTCTACTTTTTTATTCTCATATTTTATAATAATATTAGGGTCAAAATCATCAAATGCTTCACATAAGGTATCCATTTTAGAAAGAATAGTAGTCCAACTTAAACCAGCTTGTTTTCCTTCTAAAATTAGCATTTTAAAAAGTTTTTTATCATCATGAACAGGTATCCCCCATTCTTCATCATGATATTTTTTTTCTAATTCACTTTTATTTGCCCAATCACATCTTATTAAATTTTTCATAAAAACTCCTATTGTATAGTTCCTTTATTAATTTTACTTTTTATTTCTTCAGCTGCCACATATGCAATTTCTTTTCCCTTTGATAAATATTCCTCAACAACGGCTTTAATTTGCTTTCCTCCATCAGAATAGACAGCTGTAAATTTTATTTTATCTCCATTTACCTGTGAATAACAACCCATGGGAGTATGACAACCTCCATCGAAAATTTTTGAAAATTCTCTCTCTATTTCAACTATTTTAGCTGTTTTCTCATCATGAATACAAGTTAAAAGTTCTTTTATGAAGCTGTCATTTTCTCTACACTGTATATACAGTGCTCCTTGAGCTGGAGCAGGTGGAAAGATTGTTCCATCTAAATATTCCGTTATCCTATCTGCAAGCCCTACTCTCTTTAGTCCGGCTGCTGCAAGAACTATTGCATCATAGTCCTCTTCTTCAAGTTTTTTAAGCCTTGTATGTATATTTCCTCTCAAATGTTTAATTTCTAAATCTTCTCTTACTGTCTTCATATTCATAGTTCTTCTAAGTGAGCTTGTTCCTATCTTTGCTCCTTTTGGAAGCATAGGAAAAAGCTTACCTTCTTTTGAAACTAATACGTCTCTTACATCTTCTCTTTCAGAAATAGCACCACAGATAAGTCCCTTCGGTGAAATTGAAGGCATATCCTTCATAGAGTGAACTGCAATATCTATTGTTCCTTCTAATAATTCCTGTTCTATCTCCTTGGTAAAAAAACTTTTTAAAGATTTATCACTATTTTCCCAATTTGATTTTAAATCCTTATCGCCACTTGTAGTTATAGGCTTTATTTCAAAATTATATTCTGGATAGAAAAAAGAAAGATTTTTCTTCACTTCTTTTGCTTGAGCAAGAGCTAATATACTACCTCTAGTTCCAATAATTATTTTTTTTTCCAAAGCTATTCTCCTTTTCTATATTTAGACGAATTTTCTATTTTTTCGATTAATTTTTTATGTTGTTCTTCTATAAGGTACGAATATTCTTCTAAAATTTTATCTCTATTACAAACATTCTTTCTATAAATTTCCCATATATCATCTAAGTTAAAAATACTTATATTTTTGTGAAGTGCTAATCTTTCATCGACATCTCTTGGTACTGCTAAGTCTAAAAATAGATATTCCCTATTTCTTTGCATTTTATCTACAAATTTTTCATATTCAACAACATAATGAGATGCAGAAGTTGCACTTATTATTATATCTGCTTTAACTAAACCTTCATATTTTTCTCTATAATCAATTAAATTCACACTTGGAAATTTATCCTTTATTTGCTCTGCTGTATGATAAGTTCTATTTGTTATAAAGATATTTTTTAAATTATCCTTTAATAAAATTCTTAGAATATCTTGTGATAAATCTCCAATCCCTAAAATAAAAATATTTTTCTGGCTTAGATTATCAAATTTTGATTTTATAAACTTTAAAGAAATTGCTTCTAAAGAAAGAGCATTATGAGCTATATTACTCTCTGTTCTAAATTTTTTACCTAATTCTACCGCTTTATTAAAGATAATATTTATTAATTTAGAACTATGTTTATTTTGAAGTGCTTCTGAATACGAAAATTTAATTTGTGTTAAAATTTGATCTTCACCTTTAATAATTGAATGAAAACCACAGCTAAGTTTAAATAAATAATCTACAGCTTCTAAAGCTCTTTTCATATAGATATTTTTTAAAGAAAAAAATTCTTTTATTTCTTCACAATTTATTTTATCTTCTAATTCCAAATAAAATTCAACTCTAAGACAGGTAGATAGATTTACATAAGCTTTTATTTTTTTTTCTAAAAATAATTTATCTATTATCTGTTTAGGTTTTGTTTTTATAAATCTTTCCCTCTCATCTAAGGAAAGGCTCTCATGTGATACCCCTATAACAATAAAATTTTCTAAATTTGACATATCGTTTCCCTTCTTTTATTTAATAACTTCTAATAGTATATACTATTTTTTAAAAAAAATTAATAAATATATTTTAATTTCAAAATTAAAATGTATTTAACTAAATCTAAATTATTATTTTTTTCATAAAAAACAAAAAATTAAATATAAAAAATTTTTTTAATTTCTAAAATAAATAAAATAGTTATCATATATTAAAAAAGAGTAAACTGATAATCAACTAGTTTACCCTTTATTTTTCTATTATAGCAAGTTTTCTTTTCTCAATTTCTTCTAAAAATATTTTAGAAATTAAATCTATTTTCTCTATATTAACTATTTTAATCATAAGCCTATTTTTATTATTCATCCCTTCTAAAAGTTTTAGCAAAATATTAATCAGTCTAACATCAGGAGGTGCAATTAATAATTCATCTGTAATGAACTTTACATTAATATATCCTAAATCTTTTATCTCTCTTTTATTTAAGTAATCCTCTATATTTATTCTTTCTGTAAGTCTATCTAAAAAATTACTTATCCAATAATATTTTACTTCGCCTATACAATGAGTCTCTATAATTATCTCCTTTTCGTTTGTATTTAATCCTTTTCCTTTTTCAATAATTATATTATGTTTGTCTTTTCTTATATCTTTAGATTTTAAATCTAAGTATTTTCTTTCTAACTCTTCAGAAGGCGAAATTCCTAAAAATGTCATAAGCCTTTTTTTAAAATTATCATAAAATATAATAGCTGAGCTCCTTTTTCCACTTTTTTCATATATTTCTATCATTCTAAGAGCAATTTCTTCATCATAGGGTTCTATGTTCGCTAATTCCTTAAGAATGTCACTGCACTTTTCAAAATTTTTTTCTATTTCATACAGCTCAACTAATTTTAATAAAATTTTTATTTTTTTGTCTTCAAAATAACTTCTTTCTAAAATTATATTCTCATTAAATTCTTCACAATTCTTAAAGTAAAAACCTTCAAAAAAATCACCACTAAATTTATTTCGTAATTCTTCTAATTCCTTGATAGTTATTTTTTCTTTTATTTCAAATGCTTTAATATCTATTATATCACAGCTAAAAGTATAATTTATATTTATCCCACAGTGGCTTCTTCCTGTATTTAAAAATTTATTTCCATTTTTATCTATACCTATAGCGTTTCTTAACTGCCAAAGATTAAAACGGAGATTAAATTTTCCAGAATCCTCAGAACTATCTGGCCAAAGATATGAAACTATTTTCTCTCTATTTAATGGTTTATTTTTATTCAAAACTAATAAACTTAAAAGTGCCTTTGTTTTTGCTCCAAATTTATTTGTAATATTTTCTCCATCATATTCTATTTTTACTTTACCAAGAAATTTTATCTCTAACATATGAACTCCTACTAGATTACACTATGAAGTATTTTTCCAGATTTTATTGTACATAAAACCTTTACTTTATCGATATTCTCTATGTCAATTTTAAAAATATCTGTATCTAAAATTATAATATCAGCTAATTTCCCAACTTCTAAACTTCCCTTAGCATCTTCTTCGAAAATAGCATATGCCGCATTTATTGTATACATCTTTAAAGCTTCATACAAACTTATTCTATGCTTTTTTACAGGGTGATTTACTGCAGAATAAATTCCTATGAAAGGATTATATTCGCAAACATCACTATCTGAACCCCCACATAAAATAACTCCTTCATCTATAATTTCTCGGAATTTATTTGTTTCTATATATTTCTCCCCTAATCTTTGAGAATACATTTTTTCTGGGCCTCCCCAATATTTCTCATAAGTGGGATTCATAGAAAATATTATTCCCAAATTTTTAGCTCTTTTTATCTGTGAGATGCTAGCAAGTTCTACATGCTCCATCCTGTGCCGCAAACCTTTTATTCCTGTTTTTTCCATTGCATATTCATGAGCATTTAAAGCTGTTTCTATGGCCCTATCTCCAATAGTGTATAAAGATAACTGTAGTTTGTTGAGATAGCATTCTTCTACAAATTCATTTAATTCTTTTTGTGAAAAAATTAGACAGCCCATTTCTCCTGGACAATCATTATATTCAAATGTCAAGGCTGCTGTTCTAGCTCCCATAGTTCCATCTATATAAAGACTGCCTCCTATTCTATTTAGTTTCTTCTCCCTCACTTTATCTAAATCAAGACATTGATAAAATAATACAATATCAACAGGAAAATCGGCTATATGCTCATATATAAAGTTTGCATCTTTATCACTGTACATATAGCCACCTTCCATAGCATTCACTGTTGTTATACCAACTTCAAGGAGTTTGGGTATAAGTTTTCTAATATTCTGCTCTCTATTTTTATTTGGATAACTATTTAATATATTAGTTCTTAAAGTTGCATTTGCCTTTCCTCTAAAAATTCCTGTTGGAGCACCTTTAGAATCCACTTCTATTCCATCAATACGAAATGGGATTTTATAATATAAAAGTCCATAAGTATTTAGTATGCTAGCTTGGTAATCTAAATTATTTATCCAAATAGGTATTTCGTCTGAAAATTTATCGAGAATTTTTCTGTCTGGAAATTTTTTTTCTTTTAATTTTTCTTTATCTAATCTGACTCCAAAAATACATTCTTTAGAATTTGAACTAGCTTTTTTTATTTTTTCTCCTATCTCACTAAAGGAGCTTACATTTTGTAAATTTACTCCCTCTTCATTCATTGCAGTTTGCACAAGATGAAAGTGGCTATCTATAAATCCTGGTAAAACAGTCTTCCCTTTTGCATCTAATATAATTGTAGTTTCTTTAATAAGAGAATTATAATTTCCTCCATTATCAATAGCAATTATTTTTTTTTCTTTTATTGCTAACCATTCAAAAACTTTTTCATCATTTAAAGTTACACACTTTGCATTCTTTATGATTATATCTGCATACATTTTTTATTCCTCCAGAAAAATCTTCACTTTTATTTTATCATAAAAACACAATTTCCTGCTACATAAGTTTGTTCTACTTTTATATCTTTTATCTCATTCATATTTATTGTAAACAAATCTTTTTCTAATACAACTAGATCTGCAAATTTCCCAATTTCTAAGGTACCTAATACAGTCTCCTGACCAGTTGCGTAATGAACATTTTTTGTATACATACACAGAGCTTCAAACACACTTAACCTTTCTTCTGGTAAAAATCCTTCTTTTGGGTATTCATTCATATCTTGCCTGTTAACAGCTGCATAAATACCTTTCAATGGTTCATAAGTTTCAACAGGGCAATCAGAACCACCAGTTTGTATTAATCCAGCTTGTTCCATAGTTTTTAGAGCAAAGGAACCTTTTAATCTTTCCTTTCCTATTCTATCCTCTATCCAATGTAAATCTGTACATAGAAATATAGGTTGTATATCTAAAACTAAAGGTAATTTTTTCATTCTATCTACTAAATTTTTATCTACCATCTGAACATGAATTATTCTAAAAGGTAGTCTTTTCTTCTGTTCTTCTTCAGTCATTCCCTTTTCTTTTGTTGTTTTTAATGTATATTCAATAGCAGTTAAAGTCATATCCAAAGCTCTATCTCCTATTGCATGTATTGCAGGTTGTAGTCCGTGTTCATAACCCGTCAATATTTTATTATTTAGTTCTTCCTGTGTAAATAACATAAATCCACTATTTTCTGGATCATCACTATAAGGCTCTTTTAATGCTGCTGACCTTGAACCCATTGAACCATCTGAAAATATTTTATAAGCTCCCAATTGAACTTTTCTATAAGGATTATTTAATTTCTCTTCTGTTAAAACTTCTGGTTCAAATAATTCGTCAATACAAACTGTAATTCTAAGAGGTAATTTATCTTCTTTTTCAAAGTTCTTATAAATTTCTATGTCTTCATTGTATTGCCATATTTTTGCCGCATAGGTATGAATGGTTGTGATTCCTTTACTAGACATATCATTTAAAACATCTTGCATAATTTTTACCTTTATATCTGTGTCTTTTAAAGGATCAGGCAAGATATCATCGAAAACTTTTGTGCTTTGTTCTCTTAAGATTCCGTTTGGCATTCCATTATTATCTAATTCAACAATTCCACCACTTCCTGCTTGATAATTTTTACCAATTCCCACTATTTCTAATGCCTTAGAATTAGCAACAACAGCGTGAAGACAACATCTTTTTATAATAATTGGATTTTCTTTACTAATTGAATCCATTTCTTTTAAGCTTGGAAACCTATTTTCTTTCCATTTATTTTGGTCAAAATTTACACCTTTAATCCAATCTCCTTTTTTTACATTTTTAACTTTTTCTTTCATTAAATTAATCATTTCATCTATACTATAAACTTCTGATAAATCAACAAATGTCAAATTTTGACAATAGGCATATAAATGCAAATGAGAATCTGCCATACCTGGAATCATCATCTTTCCCTTTAAATCTATTAATTCTTTTGAATTTAATTTTTTCGCTTCTTCATCTGTTCCTAGAAAAATAATTTTTCCGTCTTTTATTCCTAAAGCTTCAAATTTTTCTTTTTCATTTCTCATGGAATATATTTTTCCATTTATAAATAACTTATCTAGCATTAAACATTCACCTCTTTCTTAGGATTTTCTTTCCAAACAAATATTCCTGTTAAAGCATAGAAAGCTGCTATCAAAGGAACAACATATAACAAAACGCAATAAACAGCATAATCTATTGTTTTTACTCCTAAAACACCAGAGAAATAAACTGCTCCTAATGACCAAGGTAATAGAGGATCTAAACATATTCCTGAATGCTCACAAGTTCTTGAAGCCACTGATTTTTTTATCCCCAATCTTTCATATCCTCCAATAAACATTCTTCCTGGAATTAATATAGAAACATATGGACTTGCTGAAAGCATTATAGTCAAAAAGCCTGTTGCTATATGAGTTAAAATTAAATTTCTACTATTTTTTGTTATAGTTTGTACACTATATAATAAAGTATTTAAAACTCCAGTTTTTTCTAATATTCCCCCATAAGATAAACCTAAGTATCCTATTGATACTGTCCACATCATTGATTGTAAGCCACCACGATTTAACAATTTATCAACATCAAAATTTCCAGTGTCAATTTTAAAGCCATAATTCATATAGCTCATCATATCTATAATTGAGTATTTTTGTAATATCACTGCTATAAACATAGCTACTATTGCTGAAACAACAATTGTAGCCAAGGCATTTACCTTTCTTAAGGCTAATACTAAAACTAAAATCATAGGCAATAAACTAATTATGGCATTAATAGGACTTAAATTAAAATTATCTGATAAAACATTTAACATTCCATCCACTGCTTGACTGCGAATTTCTCCTGAATTAAATTTTAGATCTAAAAAAATAAATACTACAATTGTGATAATAAATCCTGGAACAGTAGCTGTTGCAACACTTTTTATATTATCAAATATATTTACTTCACAAGTTCCAGCTGAAAGATTTACTGTATCAGATATCGGTGACATCTTATCCCCAAAAATTGCTCCACATATTACTGCTGCTGCTGTCATTCCAGGCGAAATTCCTAATCCACCACCAATTCCCATAAGTGCAACACCAAATGTTGCTGCTGTTCCCCAAGAGGTCCCTGTACATAATGTTGCTATTGCACAAGTGAGAGTAGCTGTTACTAAAAAAATTGATGGAGATATTAATTTTAAACCATAATAAATTAAAGTAGGAATAGTTCCTGCTGCTATCCAAGCTGGAATCATAACTCCAATAAACATAAGTATCATCATGGATATTGTTGCAATCTTACAGCCATGTATAATCCCCTCTTCTATTAGTTCAAATTTGTTTTTATTGAAGATAATAAGCATAGCTGATGCAAAAACTGAGGAGAAAAATAAAGTCATATGTACATCTGGTTCGCCTTTTACTATTAATTGCAGCAAAAATGACACTACTAAAAAAATAACAATACTTAAGCATAACCATAGAGGTGGTTGTTTTAACTTTTCTCTACCTTCCATTAAAATCATCTCCTTCATAATAAAATTTTATAGTTTTTATTTCTGACATTTATATTATAAATATATAAGTTTTATTTTCTGTATTTTTATCGTTTTAAAAAATTTTTTTATAAAAAAAAATTTATATTTTATAAAACATATTTTTAAACAATTTATTTTATAAAATTTTCTCTTTTCTATGTTATAATTTTATTAATAAACTAAAAAATGAGGAATAAAATGAAAAAATATATAGTAGAACATGAATTTGATGGCTATGAAATAGGAACTTATTTAAAAGAAACTAAAGGCTTCTCAAGTAGAGGTTTAAGAAATTTAGAAATTTATTTAAACGGAAAAAAAATTAAAAATAATGCTAAAAAAATTAAAAAATTAAATAGAATAGTTATTATTGAAAAAGAGAAGTCAACAGGTATAAAGGCTATGGATATTCCAATAGAAATCGCCTATGAAGATGAAAATTTTCTAATTGTAAATAAAGAGCCATACATTATAGTTCATCCCACACAAAAAAAAGTTGATAAGACTCTTGCAAATGCTATTGTAAACTATTTTGAAAAAACTATGGGTAAAACTTTAGTACCTAGATTCTATAATCGTCTGGATATGAATACATCTGGATTAATAATTGTAACTAAAAATGCCTATTCTCAAGCTTTCTTACAAGAAAAAACAGAAGTTAAAAAAGCTTATATGGCACTTGTTGATGGAATAGTTGAAAAAGATAATTTTCTTATAGATATACCTATTGGAAAAATTGGTGATGAACTGAGAAGAGTAAAATTAGAACCTGAAAATGGTGGTCAGTCAGCACAAACGGAAATTAAAGTGATAAAAAGATTTGAGAATAAAAACTTTACTCTTATTGAAGCTAAACTTTTAACAGGAAGAACTCATCAGATAAGAGCTCACCTCTCTTTAACTGGGCATACTTTACTAGGTGATGAGCTTTATGGTGGAAATATGAAACTAGCTAGAAGGCAAATGCTACATGCCTATAAATTAGAATTTAAAAATCCAAGAGACAATGAAATTATAAAAATAGAAATTGATTTGCCAGAAGATATGAAAAGATTAATCAAATAAAAATCCCTTTCAATGCAACATTTTCATATTTTTTAGTTGTTTTTATGTTAAAAAAATAATCAATATTATGATAAAATTATAAGCAGTCAAAATTTGACATATGTTTAAAAAAAGTATATATTTAAATATAGAACAAAGTTTTAAATATATTTTATTTTTATAAATTTTTAGGAGGTTAAAATGGCAGTAAAAGTAGCTATTAATGGATTTGGAAGAATAGGAAGATTAGCTTTAAGAGTTATGAGTGAAAATAAAGACTTTGATATTGTTGCTATAAATGATTTAACAGATGCAAAAACTCTTGCTCATCTTTTAAAATACGACTCTGCACAAGGAAGGTTTAATGGGACTATTGAGGTTGATGAAGAAGGATTTGTAGTTAATGGAGATAAGATAAAAGTTTTTGCTAAAGCTAATCCAGCTGAATTACCTTGGAAAGAACTAGATGTAGATGTTGTTTTGGAATGTACTGGCTTCTTTACAACTAAGGAAAAAGCTGAGGCACATATTGCAGCAGGAGCAAAGAAAGTTGTAATTTCTGCACCAGCTACAGGTGATTTAAAAACTATAGTTTACAATGTAAATCACGATACTTTAGATGGAAGTGAAACTATAATTTCTGGAGCATCTTGTACAACTAATTGCTTAGCTCCTATGGCTAAGGTTTTAAATGATAAATTCGGTATTATAGGTGGTCTTATGACAACTATACATGCCTATACAAATGATCAAAATACATTAGATTCTCCTCATAAAAAAGGAGATTTGAGAAGAGCTAGAGCTGCTGCTGAAAATATAGTTCCAAACTCAACTGGAGCTGCAAAGGCTATAGGTCTTGTTATACCTGAATTGAAAGGAAAATTAAACGGTTCTGCTCAAAGAGTTCCTGTAATAACTGGTTCTGTTACTGAACTTACTACAATCTTAGAAAAGAAAGTTACTGTTGAAGAAGTTAACGCAGCGATGAAAGCTGCTGCTAATGAATCATTTGGCTACACAGAAGAAGAATTAGTATCAAGTGATATCATAGGAATTGATTATGGTTCTCTATTTGATGCTACACAAACTACTATTATAGATGCTGGCGACAAACAATTAGTTAAGACAGTTGCATGGTATGATAATGAAATGTCATATACATCTCAACTTATAAGAACTTTAAAAAAATTCGTTGAACTTTCTAAATAAGATTTATAACTAAAAACACTTTAAGGGGGTTGTTACAAATTTGATTTATAGGTTTTTTACCATAGTTTATTTTATTATTTAAACTAAATATTAAAACTTATTTAATCATTAAAATATTGTAACAACCTTTTTTAATATTTTATATTGGAGGTAGTAAAATGAGAAAGATATATAGCTTTATAATTTTAATTTTTTTATTTACAGTAAATGCTTTTGCTGAAGTTGATGTCAACAAAATTGTATCTGATATAAAGAAAGATTTTGAAATTATGGATTCTAATAAAAATCTTAAAATAGAGAATACTCTAAAAACAGGAACTTATACAACTTATGACTTTATCCAAAATAATAATATAAAAATAGCTACTTTAGGTACTTACGAAAATAATACAGAAACTTATGAAAAATTCTATTTGAAGGACGATAAAATTAGTTATATCTCTACTGAAAAGATAAAGTATTCTTTTGATAATAACAATAAAAATACTATGAAAATAGAGAAAGAAGAACATAAATACTACTTTGATAATGAACAAAAATTAGTTAGATATATAGCTCCAGATAACAAAAGTTATGATGGAGATAAAATACCCAATGAAGTTTTCATAAAGGTTGAAAACTTAAAAAAGAATATGAAAACTCACTTAAAATTAAGTAGTTCAAAAGAAATTATAATGGAAGAAATGAAAAAAGAATTTGAAGAAGCTAATAAACTAATGACTAGAAAAATGGAAGAAATGAAAAAAGAAATGGATAATTTTTTCAATAAATTTTAAGGGAGACTAAAAATGAAAAAAATAATTACTGATTTAAATTTAAAAGATAAAAAAGTTTTGATGAGACTTGACTTTAATGTTCCTATGAAAGATGGAAAAATAAGTGATGAAAATAGAATTGTTGCCGCTCTTCCTACTATAAAATATGCACTTGAAAATGGAGCAAAAATTATAGCATTTTCACACTTAGGAAAAATTAAAACAGCGGAAGATAAAGCAAACAAAAGTTTAAGAGCTGTTGCCACAAGACTTTCTGAACTTCTAAATAAAGAAGTTAAATTTATTCCTACAACAAGGGGGGCTGAGCTAGAAGAAGCAGTTTCTGCTTTAAAAGCTGGTGAAATATTAATGTTTGAAAATACTAGGTTTGAAGATATAGACGGAAAAAAAGAGTCTAAAAATGATGTTGAGCTTGGAAAATATTGGGCATCTTTAGGAGATATATTCATAAATGATGCCTTTGGAACTGCTCATAGAGCACATGCATCAAATGTTGGAATAGCTCAAAACATCGGAATTGAAAATTCTGCTGTAGGATTTTTAGTAGAAAAAGAATTAAAATTCTTAGGTGAAGCTCTTGATAATCCACAAAGACCTCTTGTTGCTATTTTAGGTGGAGCTAAAGTTTCTGATAAAATTGGTGTAATTGAAAACCTTTTACTTAAAGCTGACAAAATTTTAATTGGTGGAGCTATGATGTTTACTTTTCTAAAAGCACAAGGAAAAAGCATAGGAACTTCTCTAGTTGAAGATGATAAACTAGAACTTGCAAAATCCTTATTGGATAAAGCTAATGGAAAAATTATCTTACCAGTTGACACTGTTGTTTCAGAAGAATTTAAAAATGATTCTGTTTTTTCAACAGTCAATATTGATGAAATTCCAAATAATAAAATGGGACTTGACATTGGAATACAATCTGTTAAACTATTTAATGAATACATTAGTTCTGCTAAAACAGTTGTTTGGAATGGGCCAATGGGAGTTTTTGAAATGCCTAACTTTGCAAAAGGAACTATAGGAGTATGTGATGCTATTGCTAAGCTTGAAAATTCTTTAACAGTAATTGGTGGTGGAGATTCTGCTGCTGCTGCAATTAGCTTAGGTTATGCAGATAAATTTAGCCACATCTCAACTGGTGGAGGAGCTTCTTTAGAATTTCTTGAAGGGAAGGTTTTACCTGGTATAGATGCCATTTCAAATAAATAAAAAATATTAAATTTTTAAGGAGAGTATATGAATTTTAAAAACTTAGGAGTTAGAGAATGGCTGGTAGTAGTCTTTATTATGCTTGGTTTAGTTGCTCTTGCTTTTGAAGATAAATTTAAACCCACAATTTTAGAAGCAAGTGCTTCTTCTGAAGGTTTTAATGGAGATATCAATCTTGATATTAAAGCTTACAAAAAAAGAAATGGTGAAATAAGGGTAACTGAAATCAATGCTAGTCATGAAGATACTGAAGCTATTGCAGACCCTGCTATAGCAAAATTAAAAGATATCGTTCTAAGCACTCAAAGATTTGAACTTGACACGATAGCTGGTGCCTCTTATACATCTGAAGGATTTATAGATGCTTTTAATCAAGCTATTGAAAAAATCAAGTCTATGTAATAATTAAAAAGGTGGTTTTATGAAAAAAATATTTTTATTCTTTATTTCTGTTTTACTGTTAAGTTCTTGTTCTGCTTCTTCTTTTTCACCTATACCAACTGCAGCTAATAGAGGTGGCATACTTGGAACTACTCAACGTATTCTCCATGGTGATTTTAGCGATTTTAAATCTAATGAAAAAAAAGAAGAGAAAGCAAATGTTGACACAGAAAATTTAAATAATATGGATAAAGAAAAAAATACTAAACTTGAGGAAAAAAATCTCCCTGCTGAGCCAATCCAAAAGAAAAAAATTAAATAGATATTGAAATAGAAAAAGGAACTATCATAAAATAATTGGTAGTTCCTTCTATAATTTATAAAATAAATTCTATAATTTATGGCGCTCCCAGCAGGGATCGAACCCACAACCCTCTGATCCGAAGTCAGATGCTCTATCCAATTGAGCTATGGAAGCAACCTTTCTATATAATATCAGATTTTTATAAAATTTTAAATAAAAATATTTACTTCTGTTTTAAAAATCTTAGATAGGAATTTATAAATTCATCAATATCCCCATCCATAACAGCTCTTACATTTCCAATTTCTGTATTTGTACGATGATCTTTAACCAAAGCATAAGGTTGAAATACATAGGATCTTATTTGATTTCCCCAACCTATATCCGTTTGTTCGCCTTGAATTTTTTTGAGTTCTTCTTCTTTCTTTTTCATTTCAATTTCTAATAGTTTAGATTTTAAAAGTTTCATTGCAGTTTCTCTATTATTAAGTTGAGATCTCTCTTTTTGACAAGTTACAACTATACCCGTTGGAAAATGTGTTATTCTAACTGCTGAATCAGTCATATTAACATGTTGTCCTCCTGCACCACTTGCACGATAAGTATCTATTCTAATATCAGCTGGATTTATTTCAACTTCTACATCATCATTTACCTCTGGCATTACTTCCACTGAAGCAAAAGAAGTGTGTCTTTTTTTATTCGCATCAAAAGGTGAAATTCTTACAAGTCTATGTACACCTTTTTCTGTTTTTAAATAACCATATGCATTTATACCTTCAACTAAAAATGTAACAGATTTTAGACCTGCTCCATCACCAGCTAGGTAATCAAGTTCTGAAACTTTATAATTTTTGGAATTACACCACCTAGCATACATTCTATACAGCATATCTGCCCAATCACAGGCTTCCGTTCCACCTGCTCCTGAATGTATAGTAACTATTGCAGAAACTCCATCGTATTCTCCATCTAGCAATAAAGCTATCTCAAAATTTTCTGTATCTTTTTTTAAAAATTTATGTTTTTGAAAAAGTTCATCTTTAAAACTTTCTTCTCCACTTTCAACAAAATCAATTAAAACTTCCTCTTCATCTCTTTCAGAAACCAAAGAATTATATTTTTCAATTATATTTTTTTCAAAATTTATATTTTTTATTATTTCAGAACTTTTTCTTTTATCTCCCCAAAAGCCGTCTTCCATAGTTAAAGCTTCCAAGTCTTTAATAGTTTGATTTCTCCTATCTAGGTCAAAGAGACCTCCTAATATTTTCAATTTTATCTTTTATTTCATCATACTCTCTTTTTAATTCTAATATATCCATTTTATCCTCCATAAAAATTAACTTTTAAAAATAATAGCAATAGCAGTTGCATATTCCTTCGAATGCGATATAGAAAGTTCTATATTATAAGTTCCAAATCTTTCCCTTATAATTTTATCCAATTTTTCTGATATTAAAACATAAGGTTTTCCAAAATCATCATTTAAAATCTCCATATCTGTCAATGAGTAATTTCTAACTCCAAGTCCAACAGCTTTAGCAATAGCTTCTTTAGCTGAAAATATCCCCGCATAACTTTCTTCTCTATTACCTCTTTTTTTTAAATTTTCTATTTCTTTCTCGGTACAAACTTTCCTTATAAAACCTTCCTTTAATATGGCCTTTTTTATTCTTTCTATTTCTATTATGTCATTACCTATTCCATAAATCATAGCATTCTATAAGCCTTTCTTGTATTTTCATTGGTTACTTTGACAACTTCCTCATAAGATATACCCTTTATTTCTGCAATTTTTTTTGCAACTTCAATTGTATAAATCGGTTCATTTCTTTTCCCTCTATAAGGTGTTGGAGCCATATATGGACAGTCGGTTTCAATAACTATTTTTTCTAATGGAATTTCTCTAACTACATCTACTAACTTCTTTGCATTTTTAAAAGTTAAAACTCCACCTATTCCTAAATAATACCTATCTATCATCTGTTTTGCTGTTTCTACCGAGCCAGGATAACAGTGTAAAATTCCTGTTATATCAGGAAATTCATTTAAAATATTTACTGTATCTTGCATTGCTTCTCTTGTATGGATTACAACTGGTTTTTTTGTTCTCCTTGCAAGTTCCATTTGTCTTCTAAATATTTTCCACTGTTCTTCCTTAGGTCTTGTCATCCAATGATAATCAAGTCCAATTTCACCTATTGCCAAAACTTTAGGATTTTTTGCAAGTTCTTCTAATTTTTTTTCATTTTCTTCACTGTAACCTTCTATTTCATCTGGATGATATCCAACTGTACAATAGATAAAATCATTTTTATTTGAATATTCAACCCCCATTTTACTACTCTCTAAATCATAGGCTATATTTACAACAAAATCTAAGTTTTCCTTTATTCTTTTAAAAACTTCTTCTCTATCTTCATCAAATTGCTTATTATCCAAGTGTACATGCGAATCTATTATTTTCATTTTTACTACTCCTAACTTTTCTCATATTTTATATTGTATCAAATTTATTTAATTTTCTCTAGTTTTATAAAACTAATAAATTTTTCTACAACAAATAAAAATATTTTAGACTATTTTTATTATAATAAAAAAGACCGTTGTCTTTTTTAACTTTTAATTTACAACAGTCTTTAAATAGTCTTAGGTAGATAAAATTTTATTAATTTTTACTTCTCAAACTTTTTTGATGGGCTTTTAATTTTTTTATTTACTAGGATTTCTTATAGAATGGCTCCTGATTTTCTGTAGCTCTCTTTCCAAAATCACTATTTAATTCCACCATATCAGCAAAATAACCCTTTGGTAAAAAGTCTGTTACTACACCTGCAATTTTTGTAAATACTTCATCTTTATCGCCATTAATATCTACAACTAATAAATATATCTTCTCCTCTTCTTTCATCATTAGACGAAGCCATATAGCATTTACTCTACTATCTTTCTTTGAATATTCTATTAAATTATTAACCATTTCTGTTGGGTATTCACTAGGTGTCCCAAGTATAACTTTCGTATCCTCTGCTATATTGTATTTTTTACCATTTATTCTAGCTTCTTTAATTGATTTCCAAATTTTTAAAGTTTCCTTATCTAATACGAAATTATCACTAAAAGGATTTATTACTATACCATGACTTCCATTATTACTAAAAATCATAGCCAAATAATCATCAAAATTAAAAATAGCAGTTTTTAAATTTTCTTTTTTTAAATCTTCCCACTTATAAAGTTCTTCCCAATCTATAAAAATTGGATAAAAAGCTTGGTTTTCTTGATTAGTTAGCATTGGAAAAGACATTTCAGTACCTTCTTTCAGTACGAAACTACCATCACTTTTTTCTTCTGGCTCGCCCGTCAATTCAATTACAGATAAAAAATGAGCCTTCATAGCTATTTCTTCTGCCAGCTTATTAAAAATTTTTACATACTCATCATCTTCCTTAGCTTTTCTTAAATCCTTAAATAATTCTTTCAATAAAGGATTTTCTAAAGGTTTGTTAACATCAACTTTCATAAATTTTCCCCCTTTATTATTTTTTTATTATTTCTAAAAAATCTTTTCTTTCAAATCTATATTTTTTACTACAGAATTGACACTCAGTTTCTATTTCTCCCTCTTCATCCAAAATTTTTATAAGTTCTTCTGCCCCTAGAGTTATAAGCCCCCTATAAAATCTATCCGAGCTACAATCACAACTGTATTTAACTTCTTTTTCCTCTAAGATTTGATATTCTTCAACTAAGCTGTCATCTTCTGTATCCATATCATCATACAGGAGATTTACAATTTTTTCTAAGCTCATTCCACCTTTCATAAGTTCATTCATTGGTCTTATTGCTTCTATCTTTCTTTCAAGCTTAGTTATAAATTCTTCATCAGCATTGGGTAATAACTGTACCATATAGGCTCCTGCACATAAAACTCTATTATCATTTGTAAATTCCATTGCAAACGCAATAACAGTTGGTATTTGCTCCGAACTGTAAAAATAATAGGAAATATCATTTGCAAGTTTAGAATAATCTATGTCAGCTATGGCAGTATAGGGTTCTTTTAAGCCCATATCCTTTATTATTCTCATCATTCCCTTTCCAAGACTATCAAAGTTATTGTTGGTTTCATTTATCAAATATGCTTTTATATTTCCTGTTGAATCTGAATTGACTATGATATTTTTTATATAGCCCTCAGTATCTGTTCTTATTGTTAATCTATCTTCACCTTTTAAAGTTGCTCCCATTAAAACCGCAAGGGTACAAAATTTTCCAAAAATATCTGCAGAATAAACATCATAATTATGAATATCCAATGCTTCCTGAATTAAATCTGTAGTATCCGTAACAAAAAATCTTGCATTTTTACTCGTTCCTCTTATTAACCTTCCCATTTTTTAGTATTCTCCTCATATCTAATCTTATCTTTTAAACTTTCATACATAGACTTTGAAATAAGCTCTTTCAATTCTATATTATTTACAATTCTACCATATTTTTGGATAAATTTTCTTATCTCTTTTATTTCCTTTTTGCTAAATCCATAATACTTTAAAACTTCATCATTGACTGTATTTATATATAAAAAATTTCTCTCTGGCTTTTTTATTATTTTAAAAGATTTTGATAACTTACTATAAGTTGCCTCCCTTATTCCTTTTATCCTTTTAAGTTCATCCAGTTTTTCAAAACCACCAGTTATTTCTCGATATTCTGTTATTTTTGTAACATAACTACTAGCTATCCCTCTACTTAACATTTCCTCAACTGTTACAGTATTTATATCCATTCTTTCATCTTTCTTTTCCTTCATATTTTGTGAGCTAATAATCACTTTAAAATCTTGACTATTCAGTATATCAATTTTTGAATATACATTCAAAAATATTAATAAAAAAAATAAAAATACAGTTCTTCTCATATTTTCTCCTACTATGAAGCTAACTAAAATTCTATTTATATTTATTAAACATGGCAATTTTTTCTAAACATCTTTTTTCGAGTTCTTTTATATAAAGTGCTGGATCTTTTGGATTCACAAATCTTTCTATATAGTCTATACCTTTTTTCTCTTCAACTACTACCTTACTTATACCACCGCCTCCAAGAGCCAAAGTATTTTGATTTTCTTCTATCATTTCAATATTAAAAATAGATTCTTTCCCTAATTTTGAATAACCTATATTTTCCCCCCACTCTATTATATTTTTTTGCCTATACATATAATAGGCGTATAATTTTTTTTCCTTAACAAGCTTAGTTATTTCTTGTTCAATTAAAGTTCTATCTATATCTTCCCTTTTTTGCTCTTCTTTAAAAAGTTTAGATGCCCTTTTAAAAGATAGGGAATGAATGGTTAGATTATCAACATCATATTTTTTTATTTCCTCTATTGTATTTAATATATCCTCTGTAGTTTCTTTAGGTAAGCCTATTATGAAATCCATATTTATAATAAATCCTAAATCCTTCGCAAGCTTAAAAATAAAATCAAAATTGTCTCTATCAAGCTTTCTATTTACTCTTTTTAAGCTCTCAATATTAAAAGATTGAGGATTTAAGCTTATTCTATCCACTCTATATTTTTTCATAAGTTCTAACTTTTTTATATTAAGTGTATCCTCACGACCCGCTTCAAAAGTAAATTCTTTTAGTTCACTTAAATCTATCTTTTCTATAAGTTTTTTCAAAACTCTTTCAAGGTCTTCCTCTGTAAGTGTACTTGGAGTTCCACCTCCAAAGTAAATTGAAGATATTTTTTTGTTATAGTTTTTTAAAAACTCTGCCATTATCTCAATTTCTTTTAAAAGTGCTTCCACAAAATCCTTATAAAATCTCCCTACGCCCCCATCTATTTCATATGAAGCAAAGGAGCAATATTTACACTTCGTAGGACAAAAAGGAATGCCTATATACATATTTATATGGTCCTTATCTAAAAGTTCCAATTCTTTTTTTACAACCATCTCCATTAAATCTATTTTTTCATCACTCACTAAGTAAAAATTTTTTAAGATTTCTCTTGCTTCAATATAAGAGCAGTTGTTTATTAAAAGTCTTCTTAAAACCTTAGTAGGTCTTACTCCCATAAGCGAACCCCAAGGATATTTTTTATTATAGAGTTTTAAAAGAACAATCTTTGCCATAGTCAACTCTTGATCTTCAACTTTTTCCCCCAAATTTTCATATTCAAATTTTACTTCCCTATTTAAATCATAAGAATAGACTGTCAAAAAAATTTTAGTTTCTGTTCTAACTATATTATATTTTATATGTTCCTTCTTTTCTTCCGCTAACATTATTCTTGCAAACTCTTCTATACTTCTTATGTTTAATTCCTTATTAAGTTCAATTTTCACTCTTAAAATTTTCCCTTCTATTGTATTTATGATTGTAAATTTTATTTTTTACTAATCTTTATTAAAATTCAGTATTTTCAATTGCTGTAAAGTATTTTTCTTTTGTTATCATATGATTTGTACTTCCACTTTCTATCAAATTAGGAATCTGATTTATTTTATTATTCATTATTAAATTGGCAACCGCCTTTGTATTATTTAAAACTTCAAAAATCGGTATAATTTTTCTTTTCTGTCTATCTATATATAAATCTTGTGAAAGAATGAATCTTAAAACAGAGGAAAGTTGATTTCTTATAAAATCTTTTCTTTCCGATGAAACCATAGATAATATTCTATTTATGCTCTCTGTTGCATTACTTGTATGCAATGTTGTTAAAACCAAATGCCCTGTTTCGGCCAATTTTAAAACAGCATATAAACTTTCTTCATCTCTTATTTCCCCAACCATAACAATATCTGGATCCTGTCTGAGTGAATTTTTCAGAGCTTCTTCATAAGATGATATATCCTGAGTTATTTCTCTTTGTACAATAAGGGATTTTTTATTTTCAAATACATATTCTATTGGATCTTCTATGGTTAAAATTTTATAATATTTATTTTCATTGAATCTTTCAATTATATTAGCTAAGGTTGTGGATTTCCCACTCCCAGTTATTCCTGTCACTAAAATCAATCCATCTTTTAAATTTAAAATTTTTTTATCTATTAACTCATTTATAAATTTATTTTTTAATAAAATAGGTTTATCCTTTATAAGCCTTATAACCATAGCAAGTCTATTCATAGTTAAAAAAGAGCTTATTCTATATCTGTTGTTGAAATCATCTATATAAATAAAGTCTTCCCCCATCTTTCCTTCACAAAGTTTTAAAATTTCTTCCTTTGTTATCTTAGAAAAATTTTTATCCACTCTAATCTCGCCGTATTCTCTATAATAAACACAGTCATTTTCAATTATATGAATATCTGAAATATTATTTTCTCTAGCATATTTAAAAATACTTAGTATAGTCATATTTCCACCTTATTTTATCATTTTTTTCTAGTCCTACAAAATTTTTATTTCCTTCTAAAAGATATAGCTTCAAGCAAATGTTTTCTATTTATTTGTTCACTGAGTTCTAAATCAGCTATTGTTCTTGATATTTTCAATATCTTATCATAGGCTCTTGCCGAAACTTTTAAATTTTCCAGTACAGAAGCTAAAAATTTTTTATCTTCTTCATTTATTTTACAAAACTTCTTCATATCTTCCTGTGTCATCTTTGAATTTGTTTTATTTGCTCCGTATCTTTTAGTTTGAATATCTCTAGCCTTAATCACTCTAGCTCTTATAATTTTTGAATTTTCTTCTTTTCTCTCATTTATAAGTTCATCTTCATTTAATCTTTTCATTTCTATAACTAAGTCTATTCTATCCAGTATAGGTCCTGATAATTTTCTCATATACTTTTCCACTTCATAATTGCTGCATTTACAAGTTCCTTCGTAGAGCATTCCGCAAGGACATGGATTACTGGTACCAATTAAAATAAAATTACTTTTAAATTCTAGCCTATACATAGCCCTCGTTATACTTACTAGTCCATCTTCTAATGGTTGCCTTAGAGCCTCCAAAACTACTCTTGGAAATTCACTCATTTCATCTAAAATTAAAATTCCTCCGCTTGCTAAGCTTATTTCCCCAGGCACTATTTTTTTACCTCCTCCAACCATAGCAGCTAAAGTAGTGCTATGATGAGGCATTCTTATGGGTCTTTTTAAAATTATAGGTCTATTTTCAGTTAATTCTCCAGCTATACTGTGGATTTTAGTACTTTCTATCACTTCTTCTTCCACCATTTCTGGCAATATTCCTTGCATTCTCTTAGCTAACATTGATTTACCAGAACCAGGACTACCAACAAGTAGTATATTATGACCTCCAGCTGCAGAAATTTCCATTGCTCTCTTAGCCATATATTGTCCTTTCACATCTGAAAAGTCTAAAAAATCATCTACTTTTCTTTCTATTTTTTCTCTTTCAAAAATATTTTTCTTTCCATTTTCTAAAAAATCTACAACTTCCTTTATACTTTTTACTGCAACTATTTCTACTCCATCAATTAAGCTTGCTTCGTTCCTATTTGCCCAAGGTAAAATTACTCCTTTATATCCTCTTTCTTTTGCTAAAATTACTGAATTTATAAGTCCCTTTACTCCTTTAACCTCTCCTTCTAAAGAAAGTTCTCCTATAAATAAATATTTTTTTATAAATTCATTTTCATCTTTCACAAGTTCACTGGCTATTAATATTCCTATTGCAATTGGTAAATCAAATTGTGCTCCTTCTTTTCTTATTCCAGCTGGAGATAGATTTATAGTTATTTTTTTGGGTTTTATTTCGTAGTCTGAATTTTTTAATGCTGCATTTACCCTATATTTACTTTCCATTATTGCTGTATCTCCCATACCTACTATAGAAAATACAGGAAGTCCATTACTTATATCAACCTCTACTTCAACTAGATAAGATTCCACTCCTAAATAACTACTGGTATAAATTTTTGTATTCATAAATCTCCTTTTATATTTATTTTTTATTTAGAATACTGCTATGTATACAAATTTTGTTAAAAAAAGTATTAGAAAAGGAACTATATAAATAGTTCCTTTTCATTTATCTGTTTTTCTTTATTATTTTTGCTAAGACACCATTTATAAACTCGTAGCTTTTTGTATCCCCATATTCTTTAGCTAATTCAACAGCTTCATTTACTACAACTTCTATTGGTATATCTTCTTTTAAAATTTCATAGGTAGAAATTATTAACAAACTTCTTTCAATATTCCCTATTCTCTTTAATTCCCAATTATCCATATTATTTCTTATTTCATCTTTAATCAAAATAATATTCTTAGATATTCCTTCTACATAGTTTTCTAAAAATTCCAAATCTTTTTGATTTTTCAAAATAGGTTCTCTATTTAAATATAAAGAATAGAATTCTTTTAACTCTGTATCTAAAATTTCAGTCTCAAAAACAATTTTAAAAAGTTCTTCTCTAGCAAGCTTTCTACCTTTTTTAGGCTTTAAATCTTGCTCTTCAAAATCTTTATCCATATAAATTTAATCCTCTTCTAGTTTACTTATTATAGTCTTTTTTAATTTTTTTGAAAAAGAAATATCTCCCAACTTATAGCCAATAAAAGCTAAGGCAAATATTACTAAAGCTTTTAAAAAACCATATTTCATTATGGTAGTTCCTGCAACAAAACCAAGGAAACATCCTAGATATTTTTTCCAATTATTTATTATTTTTTCAAGTAATACTTCTAATATGTTATCTGACATACTAGATCACCTCTGTATCGTTGCTGTTATCACTGTAACTATCCTTAAATTTATTTTGTTGAATAGATAGACCTGATACATTAACTATTACTTCTTTAACTTCTATACCTATATTATTATTTAATTCTTCTTTAATTAAATTTTGAACAGCAACTATTTTATTAGTTACATTTAATTGCTCTAAAATTTGGAATTTAACATAAATATAGAACTTTTTCCCCTTTCTTTCACTGCTAACTTTTATATTAGATATTTCATTATCCTTCTTTAATAAATCTAATACATAATTATTAATAGTTGTATTTGAAATTTTCACAACACCATTTGCTGTAACTTTTTCATATTCTTTTTTTCTCTCAAAAAGGGAAATAAATTTATATAAAACTAAAAATAAATATATCACACATATAGAAAGGAATATAATTTTTAATTCAAAGATTGAAAGTCTAGTTAAGATTGGAATTCTAAAAATATATTCATCTGGAAAAAGTATGAAATTAATTCCTAACACAGACAAAATTAGTATTCCTATCCAAGCTAGAAAAAATATAAATTTTTTTAACATTTTTTCACCACCAGAATTATTTATTATTCTTCTGTTTCATCTATTTCAGGTTGTTCATGAACCTTTATATTTTGAACATATACATTCACTTCTACAACTTTTAAACCACTTAAATTAGATACTGACTCCAATATAACCTTTTGAACTTCTTCAGCTACTTCTGGAATTCTATATCCATATTCAACAACTATATAGACTTCTATACTACATTCTTTTTCTCCAACTTCAACTTTAACTCCATTAGTAAGTCTTTTCTTTCCAAGCATCTTACTAACTTCATCTACAACTCCACCCGCTAGCTTATAAACTCCTTCTACATCTACAGCTACTTTTGCCACTAAAGTCTTTACAACTTCATCCGAAATTCTTATATTTCCTAAATCTGACATAAAAAACACCTCCATTAGATTTGTTTTGTTATTCTATTTCTTGTTAATATTAGTATACTAGATTTTTCAATTTATAGCAATTATTATTTTTAGAGTATTACTTTAACTTTTTCAATTCCCATAAGCTGTATTAAATCTTCTATAAAATCTTTACTTAATTTCACTCCCTCTTTCATATTTTTAACACTTTTGCCTTCCTCATTTCTGATTGCAAAAACTACCTTTGTCGTTCCCCTGTTTTGTTTTAATAAATCCTTTAAACGACTATATTTTGAACTATCTTCTGGCTCAATTAAAAGATATAATTTTCCCCTAGTATCTTTTATAAGCTCTTCAAGAAGAACAATATTATTCAATACAAGCTTTTCTACAGCTTCTCCTCTAAATTCATCCTGCTGTATTTTACCTTCCACATAAACAAAATTTTTATCCATTATTTCTCTTTGATAATTTTCATACACTCTAGGAAAAGCTATACAAGAAATTTTTTCATCATAACAGTCCAAATTAAAAATTGCCATTCTCTCTTCTTTTTTTGTAACAATCTTTTTAGAATTACTTACAATACCAAAACTTATAATCTTTTCTCCATTGATTTTGGAGTACTCTGATAACCTCTTCAATGAATATAGTTTTATTATAAGTTCATACTTATCTAGGGGATGAGATGAGAGATAAAAACCTAAAAATTCTTTTTCTTTTTCTAATTTTTCATCTATGGAATAATCTTCACTACTCACTAAATTAAAGCTATCTATAGTTCTTGCTGCTCCTCCAAATAGATTCATCTGTTGAATTTCATCCAATTTAAACTTCTTTATACAATATTCAAGCACCTTATCTACAGATAAAAATTTTTCCTTCCTGTTTCCCTTAAGTTCATCTAAAGCACCTGATAAGATAAGAGCTTCTAGTGATTTCTTATTAAGTCCATTTTTTTTGTTTCTGAATACAAAATCTTCTAAACTTTTATATTTTCCATTTTCTTCAAGCTCTTCTCCTATCTTTTGAGCTAAACTTAAACCTATATTTTTTATGGCTGCTAATGAAAAAATTATTCCATCTCCTTTTACTTCAAAATTTGAGCTGGCAATATTTACATTGGGTGAATATATTTTGATATTATGTTCCTTAGCATCATTAAAATAATAAGCAATATCATCAACTTCCATTATTTCCGAAGTTAAAACTGCTGCATAATAATATTGAGGATAATTTACCTTGAAGTATGCTGTCCAATAGGATAACATTGCGTAACAAACTGAATGAGATTTATTAAAACCATAACCTGCAAACTTATCAATTAAATCAAAAATCTCCTCTGCTTTTTCTTTTGAATAGCCATTTTTTATGGAACGTTCTACAAACTTAGCCCTATTTTTTTCCATAATTTCAAAGTTCTTTTTCCCCATAGCTCTTCTTAAAAGATCAGATTCTCCCAAACTATAATTTGCCATATAACTAGCTATTTTCATAACTTGCTCTTGATATAAAATAACTCCATAAGTTTCTTTTAAAATAGCTTCCAAACTTGGATGAGGATACTTTATTTCACTCAATCTATTTTTAGCATTTAAAAAATCATCAACCATCCCTGACTTTAACGGTCCTGGTCTATACAGTGAAAGCATAGCCACTATATCTTCAAATTTATCTGCCTTTAATTTTTTCAAAATTTTCCTAAAGCCACTTGCTTCCATCTGAAAAACTCCACTGGTATCTCCTTTTTCAAGTGCCTTATATACCTTCTTGTCATCAAGTGGAAGAGAATATAAATCTATTTCTATATTCTTATCCTTTTTTATATAATCTATAGTTCTTTGAATATTAGATAAATTTTTTAAGCCTAAAAAATCTATTTTTAAAAGTCCTAAATCTTCTAGTTCTTTCATTTGATATTGAGTGGCTACCACTCCTTCTTTTTCATCTAAATAGATAGGTATTAATTCATCTAAATTTTCCTTTGTAATAAGTATTCCAGCTGCATGAGTTGAACTATGTCTAACTTTATTATCCAACTTTATTGAAATATCTATTACCTTTTGAAGTTCTATATCACCTGTATAGAGCTTTGCAACCTCAACATTTTCTTTTAAGGTTTGCTCAAGCACTAAATTTGCAGGAACTAATTTTGCCAAATGATCTATTTTTTTCAAATCTACATCTAAAACTCTTCCTACATCTCTTATCGCCGCTTTTGCTTTCATTCTACCAAAAGTTATTATATGTGCTACCTTTTCTCTTCCATATTTTTGCACTACATAGTCTATAAGTTCTTCTCTTCTTTCTCTACATATGTCTATATCTATATCTGGCATAGATATTCTCTCTGGATTTAAAAATCTTTCAAAAAGTAGATTATATTTTATAGGATCTACCATTGTAATTCCTAAAGTGTATGAAACCAAACTTCCAGCAGCTGAACCTCTTCCAGGACCAACTGGAATATTTCTCCTTTTTGCATAGTTTATAAAATCCCAAACAACTATAAAATATCCAGAATAGCCCATTTTATATATTACAGATAATTCATAGTCCAATCTTTTTATTATCTCTTCATTGAGATTTTCAGCATATATTTTTTTTAAATTAGTATAACAAATTTCCTTTAAATACTGATCCATATTTTCATATTCTTTAGGTACTTCATAGTAGGGAAATTGTAATTCTCCAAATTTTATATCAACATTACACAGTGATGCTACGTATTCTGTATTTTCTATTGCCTTCTTGTATTTTTCATCAAGAGAAGCCTCCATCTCTGCTTTACTTTTTAAATACAAATCTTTTGAGCTTATGCTCTTTCTGTTCTTATCTCTTAGTTTCGCTCCAGTCTGTATACATATAACAACATCTTGTAAATTGTATTCATCTCTATTTACATAGTGGACATAGTTTGTCGCAAGCATTTCAATGTCATATTTTAAAGAAAGCTCATAGAGTCTTTCATTTACTTTCCTTTGTTCTTCTCCTTCTATAGCTTGAATCTCTAAGAAAAAATTCTCTCTTCCAAAAATATCTATATATTCATCTAAGATACCTTTTAAATCTTCATCATGCTTATTAGATAAAATAGCTAAGGCAAGCTCTCCTTGCAATGAAGAAGACAAGGCTATTAAATTTGAGCTATATTTTTTTAAAGTTTCTTTGGATATTTTAAGTTTATTATGTTCAATATTTCTATATGCCTCTGAAGTTATTTTTACAAGATTTTTATAAGCTTCATAGTTTTTCGCCAATAAAACAAGAGAATAGGAAATTCTTTTATCAAAACTGCTATCTGCTGAAATAGCAATTTCCATGCCAAATATGGGTTTTATGTCATATGACTTAGCTTTTTTATAAAATTCCATAGCACAAAACATATTGCAATAATCAGTGACAGCAATAGCCTTCATACCTAATGAACTTGCCTTTTCAAGGTATTTGTCCACAGAGCTGACTCCATCCATAAGACTGTATTCCGTATGTAAATTTAAATGAACAAAATTATCCATAATCTCACCTTTTAATTAAGATATAAGCTCCTAATAAAGAACATTTTAAAATTTATAAATTGGAAGAAAGGTCAAAATGATAGCCATATTCCTTCAAAACCTTCACCAAATTATCAACTTCTGCTTTTTTAACTAAAATATGATAATCTTCTGCCTTTAAAAATAGTTTTTTAAATCTTGCATCTTTTTTTATTATTTCTAATAACTCTTTGTCATTTTTTATTTTCAATACTATAAAATCTTCCACTTCTTCTATTGAACTAAATTTTTTAATTAAATTCTCAAAAAAATCCTGCCAATTTTGAGGTAAATCTGCTGTACCTATATTTTTCTTAAATTTTTCTATTCTTTCTTTCAGTTCAGCATAGGATTTAATAGTTCTTTTGAAGCTATCTATAGTCACTTTATAAATATTATTTCCTATCTTTTTAGATATTTTTTCAAAGTACATTCTTCTTATAGGAGATTCTCCTAAAATAGTCACTATTAATCTTTTATCATCTAAAAATATCTCAGGCTTTTCATAGTTAGTTGGAATTGCATAAGTATCTTTAAAAGAAAAAATGTATTTTCCTAAATTTGTTAATCTTATATATCTCAAACCATTAAATTGACTTAAATAACCATTCTTCAAATATAATTTAGAACTGTTTTCTGGTTTAGTGTAAAAAATTTCAAATAGACCTAAAGTCCCTAAAAGAAATAAATAACTTTTTACAAAAGGCTCTATTACAAACTCTTCATAATCTTCATACTTTATGATTTTTGTTCTTTCATAGTTTGCTTCATTTATATAAGCATAGTCTTTAATATCCTTAAATTTTATAAGCTCTGTTTTGTCTCCTCTATATATATAAGCCTTTATTATATTTTCTACATCCAGACAGTCATCCTCTTTCATTTCTTTAAGCAGAGAAATTAAAATTTCAACTGCAGCCTTTAAATTTTCTTTATTTTTCCATATATTTTTTATTCCTTTTATGTAATTTAAAAATAGTATGCTATAGATATAATTTTTATCCTTTACTATATTTTGGCAGTCTATAAAATCATTTATTATATTTTTTATGTTAGAGGGATTGAAATATTTTTCATTTTTATACTCTTCCGATAAAAGCACAAAAAACATTGCTATATTTTCTGTTTTTAAATATGATAGTCCTTTTTGATCACCATAATATTCTGTTATATTACAATGCTTTTGCAAGTCTTTTTTAACCTCTTTTAAAATTTTATCACTTTCTGATATTCTTATAAGCCCTGATTTAGCAAATTCTAAATACAGGGACATATTATTTAGAAATTCTTTTTCATTATCATCTCTATATAGTTTGGAGTTATTTTCCAGTTTTGCACTCACATCATGTAAATAATAATCCTTAGGTTTTTTCATATATTTTCTAAAAAAATATGCTAAGTCCTGTTCAAGATATATTGCTGCATCATTTGTTCCTTCTAATCTAAATTTAAAAAAACAATATTTTTTATCTAGATCAAAAGAATTTCTTTCTTCGTCTTTTTCTAAAAAATTATTTTCTTTTGATATATCTATTTTATATTCTCTATCCCAAGCTAATTTTTCAAATAAAAATTTAACAGTTTCATCTAATTTTTCATAGAGAACTTTAAATTTGTTTTCATTGGCATAAACTTCAAAGATTAAATCTATAAAAAAATCTTTATGAGTTCTCTCATCAACCATAGATAACTCAAATATATTTAATTTTTCTCCTATATAGCCATCTGCTATCCAGTCTTTTAAATATACATCATATAATTTCTCGCATAAATCTCTGCTGTAAAAATGATCTAAACTTTCTCTTAATTCTTTCATTTTAACCTACTTCCCCAAAATGAATTCTATATCACTTTTGGATAAATTTTTTGTACTTAAATTATCTGCCGAAATTAAATCTTCTAATAATTTACTTTTCATCTCTTGAAGTTTTAATATTTTTTCTTCTATACTATCCTTTAAAATCAACTTATAAGAAAAAACTGTCTTATCCTGCCCCATTCTATATGCCCTATCTATAGCTTGATTCTCAACTGTTTTATTCCACCAAGGGTCATATATAAATATCTTATCTGCTGAAGTTAAATTCAAACCTATTCCACCTGTTTTTAAGGTCATAACAAAAACCTTATATCTGCTATTGTTTTGAAATCTGTCAACTATTTGCTGTCTATTTTTTGTTTGACCTGTCATCTTTAAATATTTTATATTGTTCTTTTCCAAAGATTTACAGATACTTTCAATAGAAGAAAGATAATTTACAAATATCAGAACCTTATGCCCATTTTCTATTGCTTCTACAACGTTTTCTATAAGAACTTCCTTTTTGCTTGATGATATTTTCTTATTTTTTACCTCAGGTGAGCTGGTTATATGCCTAAGTTCATTTAAGGCCTGTAATATAAAGAACTTATTTTTTTCCAAACCTTCTCTTTTCATATTTTCATTTAAAATATTATAATAATACTGTCTTCTTTCTTCATAGTACTTTTTATGTTCTGTATTCATATCTATATATAAAACTTTTTCTATTTTTTCTGGTAAATCTTTTAAAACCTCTTTTTTAACACGCCTCAAAATAAAAGGATAGATTTTCTTCTTTAATTCCTTTATAGCCTCCTGATCACCATATTTTTGAATAGGTAAAATATATTCATCATTGAAATCTTGAATTGTACCAAACATTGAAGGATTAAGAAATCTAAATAGAGAGTAAAGCTCTAATAAATTATTTTCTATAGGTGTTCCACTCAAGGCAATTCTATTTTTTGACTTTAACAGCATAACTGCCTTGGTCGTTTGTGAACTAATATTTTTTATATTTTGAGATTCATCCAAAATAATCAAATCAAAATATATCTCCATAAATTTCTCTATATCATTTCTTATCGTTCCATAGGTCGTAAGAATTATATCTACTTTGTTAAATATTTCTAAATCTCTATTCGTTCCATAATATATTCCTGCTTTTAATTTAGGTGCAAACTTTAAGATTTCATTTTCCCAATTGTATATTAAACTTTTAGGCATTATAACAATGCTTTTTTTATCTTTTTTCTGATGTATTTTAGATAAGAGCACTATTGCCTGTAAAGTTTTTCCTAAACCCATATCATCAGCAAGACAGGCTCCAAGATTATTTCCCACCAAATAACTTAGCCATTTATATCCATATTTTTGATAATCTCTCAAACTTGCATTTATATTAGGTAACTTTTCCTCATAGTCATCTAAATAATTAATGCCTTCAAAAAAATCTTTTCTATTTACAAACTCTCCAGAAAAAATCTTATTCTCTATAAGCTCTTCAACCAGAGGCATATCAAAAAATGAAATTTTTATATTTTCATCTTCACTTTTAAAAACTCTCTGCAACTTCTCTATGTATTTTCTATTTATAAGAGCATTCGTTCCATCACTTAAAACTATATAATCATCTTTTCTATAGCTATCTAAAAGCTTTTGGATACTAAACTTTTCTCCATCTATATCTATCTCAATATTCCCTTCAAAATAATCTATATTATAACTGAAATTCCCTATTATTTTAGGCTTTACTGTTCTTATATTGTATTTTTTTAATTTATCTGTTCCTATTATATTATATTTTGCCGTGAGCTGAAGTAGCTCTTTTTTTACAAATTCTTTTGCTAGAGCCTCTTGAAGAATTAAAAGCCCCTCATCATCAAAATAATACATAGATTTTTTATGTATTTTCTTTTGTAGTCTTGCCAAAACCTTTAAAATTTCTTCTATGTTCTCAGATAAATCCTTCATATTTATTTTGGAAATATGAATCTTTTTTTCTAGCTCATTTATTGTAACTATTTTATCTATCTTATGTTCCAGAAAAAAATCATAATCCATTGTAGATATTATAGAGTTAATCCTCATATATAGACTATTATCCAAAGAAATTTTTTCTATAATCATCTGAGGAATCGCTTCTTTTTGGCTTCCCTCTACTGTTTCAAAGTCTTCATATCTTATATTTAAATTCTTATAGTTTTTTAAGACAAGGCTTAAAAAGCCTTCCAATTCATATTTTTGAATTTTTACAAATAAATCTTCAAGCTTATAAAATTCATTACTTTCTATTTCTAAATTATAGAAGACTCCTTCATGATATGCAAAATTTCCTATCACTTCATTTTTAAAAAAGTACATATCTTCAACTTCAATATTTATATTTACTTCGTTGTTATTCTTTAAATCATCTGTAACTATTAGATATACCTCATCTATATTCTTTGAAGAGATTTCTTTAAAATCTTCTGTTACAAAGTTTTTTGTTTTTAAAAGCAGTGCTAATAGATCCTCATCTAACACTAAATCTTTTTTCTTTTTTTCATCCCAAGAAATAAAAAAATCATCATTTTGGATAGTTTTTATATAGATATTTATATCACTTTCATCCAAGTCCTCATAATTTTGTACTATTTCTTTATTTTCATTTAAAACTTGAATTTTAAACTCATCTTCAAGTTTCAAAAGCTGGTAAAAATTTGGCATTTTATTACTCCATTATTCGTTTCATCGAATCATCTATTTCTATTATTTGTACTTCCTGTTCTTTAAATTTTTCTTTAAAAGCCTTCATAGCTGAATAGTCATCTCCAAAATGCATTGGAATTATAATTTTAGGCTTTAAATATTCCCAAAAAAGCTCCACTCCTTCAAAGACATTCAAACCCAATCTTGGATCAACAGGTGTAAATCCTATATCTATCTTAGGTAATTTTTTTATTTTATTAAGTTCAGAAATATAAGCATTTTTCATCTCTTTTTCTTCTGCTTCACTGTCATCTTCCCAATGCCAAAAATGTAAATCTCCAGCATGAAAAATATTCTTATTTTCAATATTCACATAGAAAGATGAACCTAAATCCGTTGAGCCAAAGGTATAAACCTTAATCTTCTCTTCAATTTGCTGTCCAGATACTTTATAACTTAATTCAAGAGTTTCACCTTCTTTTGTAAAATAAAAATTATTATGTTTATAAGGAGTTGTTATATCACTACTCAATATATATTTTATATTTTCATTTAAGTTCAACCATTCTAAGATTTTAGGATTATAGTGATCTGAATGGCTATGGGTTGAAAATACAAAAACTTGTTTATCCTGTCTATCTATAAAATTTTTTAGAAAATTTTTTCCCTCATTTTCTTTAGCTCTAGGAATTTTATAGAAATCAAAAATTAGTATACTTTTTTCTAACTCAACTGCAAAAGCACTATGATAAATATAATAAATCATCTTCCCTCCTCATTAAATTAATAGTTAATATTTCATTATAACATTTCTCATAAAAAAATTAAAGAATTTTAAGTTTTTTTAGAATATTTCCTATTGACAGTTTTTTTTAATTGTGTTAGTATTTTTGAAAATCGAATAAAATCGGATGAAGATATGAGGAGAGATTTCTTAAAAAGAAACACCGAAGATGTAATACTTTCAGGTAAAAGGACTCATATTGGACGAGCCTCTGGAGAGATTTCTTAAAAGGAAACACCGAAGGAGCAAAGGGAATTTATGTATTCCCCTAAACTCTCAGGTAAAAGGACGGAGGAATTGTGCAGCAATAATTTTTTTATTTGCTTTTGTATAATTCTTTAAATTTCTGGAGGTCTTTATAAAAAAGACCTTTTTTTATTCGACAATTAATAAGCAAGTATTTGCTTATATAACTTAGAAAAATTTAAGGAGTGAATATTATGTTGAAACTTGTAGCTGAAATTAATAGTTTATTCTGGGGATCTGTTTTAATAGTTCTGTTGGTTGGAACTGGAGTTTTTTTTACTTTTAAACTAAAATTTATTCAAATTAGAAAATTTGGAAAAGGCTTAAGACAGCTTACTGGAGATTTTAGTATGAGTGGTAAGGCTGCTGATAACAATGGAATGTCTTCTTTTCAAGCTCTAGCTACTGCTATTGCTGCTCAAGTAGGAACTGGTAATCTTGCTGGAGCTGCAACTGCTATTGTATCTGGTGGACCTGGAGCTATTTTTTGGATGTGGCTAAGTGCCTTCTTTGGAATGGCAACTATTTATGCCGAAGCTATCCTAAGCCAGGTATTCAAAAGAAAAGTTGATGGTGCTGTAACTGGTGGACCTGCCTATTATATAGAAGAATTATTTAATAAAAATTTTCTTGCTAAATTTATGGCTATCTTCTTTGCTATATCTTGCGTTTTAGCTTTAGGGTTTATGGGAAATGCTGTACAAGCTAACTCTATGTCTGTTGCTTTCAATAATGCTTTTAATATTTCCCCATATATAAGCGGAATAGTTGTGGCACTTTTAGCAGGCTTTGTTTTTTTTGGTGGCGTTAAAAGAATTGCAGCCGTAACTGAAAAAGTAGTTCCCTTTATGGCTGGTTTATATATAGTTATATGTATTGTCATTATATCAATGAATTTTAATGCTTTGGCTCCAGCTTTCAAAGCTATCTTTACAAATGCTTTTTCTACTAAATCTATACTTGGTGGTTTTTTAGGAATGGGAGTAAAGAAGGCTATAAGATACGGTGTTGCAAGAGGTTTATTTTCAAATGAAGCTGGTATGGGTTCTACGCCTCATGCACATGCTGTGGCTAAGGTTAAAAATCCAGTTGAACAAGGAAATGTTGCAATAATAACAGTATTTATTGACACATTTATAGTTCTTACTTTAAGTTCTCTGGTTATATTGACTTCAAATTTGGGTGATAGTGGTTTAACAGGTATTTCTTTAACCCAGAAATCATTTGAAGCAACCCTAGGCTTTTTTGGAACTGTATTTATTGCAATTTCATTATTTTTCTTCTCATTTTCAACTATAATAGGTTGGTATTTTTTTGGTGAGGCAAATATAAAATATCTGCTTGGTTCTAAAGCTATAAATATTTATAGAATTTTAGTAATGATCTGTATCATCATAGGTTCTGTGCAAAAAGTTGAGCTTGTGTGGGAACTTGCCGATATGTTTAATGGTTTTATGGTTATACCTAACCTTATTGCTTTAATTCTTTTAAATAAACTTGTAGCAGAAACTTCAAAACAACATGAGCTGCTTGAAAATTAAAAATAATTTAATATTGATAAGATATTTTTATTATTAAAAAATATAAGGCTGTTGCAAATTAGAACCTAAAAATGCAGCAGCCTTATTGATTTTAAATTTTATAAGACAAAAACTCCTTATTCTCTTTCTTGCATAGCCTCTCTTAAAAATGGAAGCAGTGAACGGCTTATAATTACTATTCTACTCTCCACATTAAAACTCATAAGTTTTCTTTGTTCCAATAAATCATACCAAGTTGTCTTGCTTATTCCAAATAATTCTACTAATTCCTTTGTCGAACAAAATTCCCCCAGCACATCAAGTATCAAATGTTCTAAAAAATTTTCTATCTCATTTTTAGGTGACCAGTTAAAGAAATTATTAATATAAAAATCCTCCTGTGATAGAGGATTTTCTATTTTTTAAAATTTGAAAAACTATTTCTCTCATACACATAAGTATACCTCCTAATAATTTTTTTATTTTAATTTTTTATAGAATTTTTAATGAGATTATGTGAAAGCTCATTCCTCCTTTATATTAAATTTTTGTTTTTTTTAATAAATATACCCTACTTTTTCAAAAGGGGAAAAAGTAGCAAAAACCCTTTTACGCACTGAAATTTTCTTAATCAGAAAAAACTTTAATTCGCTAAGAAAAACTCGCCAACTCGCTTCTCTCAAACATGCGAGTTTTTTCTAAGGCTCATTACAATTTTTTTCTTGGAAAATTTCAAAGTGCTATTCTATTAAAGTTTTATTATGTGAGTAAAGGCTTCGCCTTTATATCTTATTAAATTTATTTTTTCATTTTTACTTATTTAGAATTTTAAATTCTAAATCGCGGAGCTTTTATCAACTTTATATAAATTTTTTAAATTTTAAGTCTTATAAAAAATAAAGGAGTGCACATTTTAAACTTTTTTCAAAATGTTACACCCCCTTTATCTTAAAGTTTTTTAAAATTTATAACCTATTCCTGTGCTAAATCTTATATCTTTTTTATCACTGCCGTGATTGAAACCATAGTCCATTTTTAAATTAAACAGAAGTCCAACTTTATTTTCAAGTCTGTATTCCGCTCCCATACTTGTTCTACCCTTTTCTCTTGCTGGAACAAGAATATCAAATTCTCTTCCTCCAACAACATTTGCTCTAGCAAAACTGTCTTTTGTTCCGCTCAATGCTCTTTCATATGAAGCACCAAGCACAAAGTTATGGCTTGTATTTCCATTTAATATAACTTTCTTTAAATCTAAACCTAGTTCTGCCTTAGTTTGGTTAAATGTCTTTGATTTTACATTCAAATTAACTTTTCCATCATTTTCTGTTGCTCCACCTTGTTTTACTCGGCTATAAGCTAAAGTAAAGTTTGGTTCTAAATAAAAATTATTGCCTAAATCCTTTGTATATCTTGCCTCTGCATATAAATCAAAAGCTCTGTTCTTTTGTTTTGCTTTTTCTTTTGTTGTTTCTATTATTCCTGCATATCCTATTGCATTTCTATCTACCTTATATTCGCCTAAATCCATTCCTGTTCCTAAAGTAAATTTATAGTTATTTATATATTTCTTTGCATATGCTCCTAAATACATTGATGAGCCTTTTACTCTTCCTGTGCTCATATCAGATTTTGAATTTGTTCCGCCTAGAATCAAACCTAATGTTGTATCTTCTTTAAGTCCATATTCTCCCTTAGCATAAGCACCAGTTGTCTTAGTGTCAACTTCTGTCGTACTCATCTTATATTTATTTTCTCTATCGCTATGGCTAAGTCCACCCATTACTGCCCATCTTTTTAAGTTAGGTTTTAAATCTGAATAAGCATCGGCTCTAAACATATCCAAGTTTCTAAATGAAGTTTCCGCTGTTACTGTATAAGGATTATTTGCATATATATCTCTTAAATAACTATAGAAGCCATCTAATTCATTATCTGAATATACAGAAAAATATTTTATTTTATCTGCATCTAATAAACTTAGATATATATTATTTAAGTATGGATAATCTACTAAACTATCTAAAGAAGTTGGTTCTGGTGGTATAGGTTTTGCAAGCTCTGTTGCTTCTATTACTTTATATTTATTTCTTACATTTTGTGAACCTATATCCTCATAAGTAACAGAATATTCAGGCATTATTACTATATCATGAAGTAGGGAATCTGCATCTATATTTAATTTATCTTGTGCCAGTCTTAATTTAGGATCTGCTGTATCAACTTGCCCTACCACAGAGGCTGTTAAATTATTTCCTGCTCCTAATTCTTTTATTCCTCCTATATCATAAGGATCTATTCCTATTAATATCTTTCCACCATTCTCTATCTTTATATCTTTTTTATATAGCTTTCCTGTTTTTTTTCCATTCCATAATAAAGCTTTCGCAACTATAGTAAGTCTTCCTCCAGCTTTTACTGTTATATTTCCTAATCTTCCTGACATTAAGTCAACATTGGTTGAAATATTTGTATTTACTGTTGCATCTACATCTGTAGAAAAAGAAAATATTCTTATAATTCTATTTTTATTTGCACTGTTGGGTACAAAATTTACTTCTTCTACAGCTCCGTATATATATATATATCCAACTGTTGTTGTATTATCCATAGTTATGCTTTTTAATTTATCTCCTGGATTTAACCTTCCTATACTTATGTTTCCTATAATACTGTTATTTGAAAAAACTAGACTTACTCCATTTTCAAATTCACCTTGTATATTAGAAGTTGAATTGTCAAAACTAAGTGTCTTACCTGCTTTTATTGTATTTATCGAAGCGTTTAAAATAGAATTATTCTTAAAATTCAGGCTTTTATTTATATCTTCCTCAAAAATATTTATTATCTTATTTGTATTTGTTTCAGCTAATACAGTTAAATCGCTACCCGCTTTATAGTTCTCTATCTGTCTGCCTTTATCGTCTGTCCCTCTTGTTGTAAAATTAGTCAAATCATTAATAATTATTCCATGATTTTCTATTTTACCTGCCCCCTTTAATGTATTATATGCTGCTAAACCATTAAATACGAAAATGCCATAGTTTTTAAAACTTTCTGTAACTAAATCGTTATTCCATCCTCCAGCGGAACTTTTTATACCATAGTTTTTAATATTTTTTACTTCTGTACTCCTAACATAAACATTATTAATTAGATTTTCTGCTTTGACAAAATATATATATCCATTATTGCTAACAGTTTTAGGAAAATAACTCAAAGGTGCATCAAAACCTGTTGTTTTGTCATAAAAAGCAAAAACATCAATATAACCATAGTTATATATATCTGTTATTCCCGGATCAAAATTAACTATATTTCCTCTATTCTCAATTTTTCCTGTTCCATTATTTTTAAAATTTTCAATTCTTCCCTTATTAATAAAGGTTTTATTTACTTCTGCTAAAAGTTCAAAATTTGAGTAATCTTTTAATCTGTTCTCTATTTCACTTCCTTCTATTTTAAAGAGATCTGCTTTTTTTAATTTTTCTGTTGCATCTTCCCAAATTCCTGAATTATCTCTTTTAATTCCGTTATTTCCTACTTGATAGATTTGCCCCGCCATTGCTATGTTTGATGATAATAAAAAGGCTATTAATGTGGCTGTCGTTATTGTTAGTTTCCTTTTTAATTGACTTTTTAACATTTTTTCTATTTTTTCCTTCATTTTATATCACCCCATTTTTTATATTTACTTTTATTTATGTTCTTCTTAATTCTATTGTATCAAAAAAAAAAAAAATGCAACAAATTTATACATTTTATTTAAAATTATTTTATTATTTATTTTTTGAATTTG
>NZ_JAUMYY010000033.1 GCF_030528405.1 Fusobacterium sp. | reverse complement strand
AAATATCTTGATTTTACATTAAGAATTTATATACTTATTTTTATAAAATTTTATGAATAATTATTGATTTTTAAAATTAATTTTTTTTAATTTTTTTCTATCTATTGCAATTTAAGTAAATAATTTTTATATAAAAATTTATTAAACTTTTATTTTATTTTTTTCTTTACATTATAAATTTTGTGTGATAAAACTATTATACAACACAATATATTGTGGCTTCTTTTTTTGTTCTAACAATATATTGTAAAATTACTAAAGTAAAGATTAATTGGGAGGATTATTACTATGATCAAAGTTTATGGAAAAGAAAATTGTGGGAAATGCAACTCATTAAAAAGTATTTTAATGGAAAAAAATGTTGACTTCGAATACATAGAAGATTTAAAAACTCTTATGATAGTTGCCAGCAAAGCAAAAATTATGAGTGCTCCAGTTATTGAATATAACAATAATGTTTATACTATGGAAGCTTTCTTAGAGGTGATTTAATGAATTTTGAAAAAAGAACTGTTATAAATAGAGAAGGCATTGTTGAAACTCTTAATATTGAAAAAATAAGAGAAAAATTAGTAAGAGCCTGTGATGGTCTAGACGTTAACATGGTAGAACTAGAAAGCAATATTGATTCCATATACGAAGAAAATATTACTACTCAAAAAATTCAAGCTTCTCTTATTAATGCAGCTGTTACTATGACAACTTTTGAAGAAAGTGATTGGTCTTATGTAGCTGGAAGACTTCTTATGATGGAAGCTGAAAGAGAAGTATATCATGCTAGAGGTTTCTCTTATAATAAGTTTCCTGAAACAGTAAAAAAATTAACTGATTTAAAACTCTATGATGAAAGATTACTTTCTTATTCTATTGAAGAATTAGATGAACTTTCTAAATATATAGATACCAGCAGAGATATGGTATATGACTATGCTGGTGCTAATATGCTTGTAAGTAGGTATTTAATAAAATACAATGGAAGAACTTTTGAACTTCCACAAGAAGTCTTTATGGTTATATCTATGATGCTTGCCCTAAATGAAACTAAAGAAAACAGATTAACTGTCGTAAAAGAATTCTATGATGCTCTCTCACTTAGAAAACTCTCTTTGGCAACACCAATTTTAGCTAATTTAAGAATACCTAATGGTAATCTCTCTTCTTGTTTTATAACTGCTATTGATGACAATATAGAATCCATTTTTTATAACATTGATTCTATTGCTAAAATTAGTAAAAATGGTGGTGGAGTAGGAGTAAATATTTCAAGAATAAGAGCTAAGGGTTCTATGGTAAATGGCTATTACAATGCAAGTGGAGGTGTCGTTCCTTGGATTAGAATTATTAATGACACTGCTGTTGCAGTAAACCAACAGGGAAGAAGGGCTGGAGCTGTAACTGTTGCTCTTGACACTTGGCATTTAGATATAGAAACTTTCTTAGAACTTCAAACTGAAAATGGAGATCAAAGGGGTAAAGCCTATGACATATATCCTCAAGTTGTCTGCTCTAACCTTTTTATGAAGAGAGTAAAAAATAATGAAAACTGGACTTTACTTGACCCTTATGAAGTAAGAAAAATTTTTGGGGTTGAACTTTGTGAGCTATATGGCTACGATTTTGAAGAAGTATACGAAAAAATTGAGCAGGATGAAAGAATAAAATTAAAAAAAGTTCTATCAGCAAAAGAATTATTTAAAAGTATTATGAAAACCCAATTAGAAAGTGGAATGCCGTATATTTTTTATAAAGATAGAGCAAATGAAATGAACCACAACTCTCATAAAGGAATGATAGGTAATGGCAATCTTTGTATGGAAAGTTTTTCTAACTTCAAACCGACAATTGATTTTAAAGAAACTGAAGACGGGAACACTTCTATAAGAACTAATGATATGGGAGAAATCCACACTTGTAATTTAATGTCTTTAAATCTTGCGGAGCTAAACGAACAAGAATTTGAAAAATATGTAGCTCTAGCTGTAAGAGCATTAGATAACACTATTGATTTAACTGTGACTCCTTTAAAAGAATCTAACAAACATAATTTATTATATAGGACTATTGGAATCGGAGCTATGGGACTTGCTGATTATTTGGCAAGAGAATATATGATCTATGAGGAATCTATAGAGGAAATCAACAATATTTTTGAAAGAATTGCTCTCTATTCAATAAAGGCTTCTGCTTTACTTGCTAAAGAAAGAGGTTCCTATATTGCTTTTAAAGGCTCTAAATGGGATAAAGGGTTATTTTATGGAAAAGATAATGAATGGTATAGAAAAAACTCTAAATTTAAAGATGAATGGGCTGAAGCTTTCTATCTAGTTGAAAGCCATGGTTTAAGAAATGGTGAGCTGACTGCAATTGCACCTAACACTTCTACATCATTACTTATGGGATCAACTGCTTCAGTAATACCTACTTTCTCAAGATTTTTTATTGAAAAAAATCAAAGAGGAGCTATTCCAAGAACCGTAAAATATTTAAAAGATAGATCTTGGTTCTACCCTGAGTTCAAAAATGTAAACCCTATAACCTATGTCAAAATAATGGCAAAAATTGGTTCATGGGTTACTCAAGGAGTTTCAATGGAATTACTTTTTGATCTCAATAAGGGAATTAAGGCTAAAGATATCTATGATACTTTAATTGCTGCATGGGAAGAAGGATGTAAATCAGTTTATTATATTAGAACAATTCAAAAAAATACCAATAATATCGCTGAAAAAGAGGAGTGTGAAAGCTGTAGTGGATAAGAAGAAATTATTTAATCCTGCTGGTGATGATACTTTAAATGCAAGAAAAATCATCAAAGGAAATTCTACCAATCTTTTTAATTTAAATAATGTAAAATTTCAATGGGCTAACCAATTGTATAGAACAATGATGGCTAACTTTTGGATACCAGAAAAAGTTGACTTAACTCAAGATAAAAATGACTATGAAAATTTGACTGTACCTGAAAGAGATGCCTATGATGGAATACTGTCCTTTTTAATATTTTTAGATAGTATACAAACAAATAATATTCCCAATATATCTGATCATGTAACAGCACCTGAAGTTAATTTATTACTTGCAATACAAACTTTCCAAGAGGCAATACATTCTCAGTCTTATCAATATATCATTGAATCAATACTTCCAAAACAAAGTAGAGATTTAATTTATGATAAATGGAGAGATGATAATATATTATTTGAAAGAAATAGTTTTATAGCAAAAATCTATCAAGATTTTATAGACAACGAATCTGATGAAAATTTTGCAAAAGTTTTGATTGCTAATTATCTTTTAGAGTCTTTATATTTCTACAATGGATTCAATTTCTTTTATTTATTAGCAAGTAGAAATAAAATGGTTGGGACATCTGATATAATAAGACTTATAAATAGAGATGAATTATCTCATGTTGTATTGTTTAGGTATATGGTAAAAGAAATTAAAAACGAATACCCTAATTTCTTCTCATCAGAAATTATTTATGATATGTTTAAAACAGCAGTTGAACAAGAAATTGCTTGGACTGAACACATCATAGGAAACAGGGTTTTAGGAATTACTTCTCAAACAACCGAAGCTTATACTAAATGGCTAGGAAATGAAAGGTTAAAATCTTTAGGACTAGAACCAATATTTACTGGTTTTAATAAAAATCCATATAAACATTTGGAGAGATTTGCTGATACTGAAGGTGAAGGAAATGTAAAATCTAATTTCTTTGAAGGTACAGTTACAAGTTATAATATGAGTTCTTCAATAGATGGATGGGAAGATTTTTAAAAAATAAAAAAAGCTGTTATGAATTGCACCCAAAATCTTGGGTTTAAGATTTTGGGTGCAATTTACTATAACAACTTTTATTTTTTTATTTAGTATAATCGTAGAATCCTTTTCCTGTCTTTTGTCCCAATCTATTTCCACGAACCATTTTTCTTAGTCTTTGATGAGCTCTGTATTTTGAATCTCCAGTTTCATGATATAAAACATCCATTATAGCAAGACATACATCTAAACCTATCAAATCTCCTAATGCTAAAGGTCCCATAGGATGATTTGCTCCTAATTTCATTGCAGCATCTATTCCTTCAACAGTTGCTATTCCTTCAGAATATATTCCTATAGCTTCATTTATCATAGGAACTAAAAGTCTATTTACAACAAAACCTCCTGCTTCTTCAACTTGTACAGGAACTTTTCCTATATCTTCCGATATAGCTTTAACCTTATCTACAACTTCTTGAGGTGTATCTAAACCAGCTATAACTTCCACTAATTTCATAACAGGAGCTGGATTAAAAAAGTGCATACCTATCATTGGTCTTTTAAGTCCTGATCCTATTTCTGTAATTGACAAAGAAGAAGTGTTAGTTGCAAACAATGTTTCAGGCTTACAGATTTCATCCAATTCTTTAAATGTTTGCTTCTTTATTTCCATGTTTTCAATTGCAGCTTCAATAATTAAATCACAATCAGCACATAGCTCTTTTGTTCCTGTAGTTATACTATTTAAAATTTTATCTGCAAAAGATTTTTCCATTTTTCCTTTTTCAACTCTTTTTTCAAAGCTTTTTTCAATTTTAGCCTTTCCATTTGCAGCAAAAGTTTCATTTATATCACAAAGTACAACTGTATATCCTTCACATTGTGCAAATGCCTGTGCAATACCAGATCCCATAGTTCCAGCACCAATAACTCCAATTTTCATAAAATTACCTCCATAATATTTTATTTATTTTTAAAAGCTTCTACTTTTCTTTTTTCTAAAAATGCCTTCATCCCTTCTCTTTGATCTTCTGTTTCAAAACATGAGGCAAATAATTTTTGTTCTATTATTATTGCTCTATCCATATCTGTATCTATTCCTGTATTTATAGCTTTTTTTGATGCTCTTACAGCAATTGGTGCATTTTTAGCAATTTTAGATGCCAATTTCATAGCTTCTTCCATTAAGCTTTCAAGAGCATAAACATGATTAACAAGCCCTATCTTTAAAGCTTCTTCAGCTTTTATATTATTTCCCGCATATATTAATTCTTTTGCTTTCCCAGGTCCAACTAATCTAGCTAATCTTTGAGTCCCTCCAAATCCTGGTGTTATTCCCAATCCAACTTCTGGTTGTCCAAAAACAGCATTTTCTGAACAAAGTCTTATATCACAAGCCATTGCAAGCTCACAACCTCCACCTAAAGAGAAACCATTTATAGCTGCAATAACTGGTAATGGAAATGTCTCTATTTTTCTAAAAACATCATTTCCTTTTTTTCCAAATTTTTCTGCTTCACTTGTACTTGCATTAGACATTTCAGAAATATCTGCACCAGCAACAAATGATTTTTCTCCAGCACCTGTTATAATAACAACCCTTGTTGTTTCTAAATCAATTTTATCAAATGTTTCTCTTAACTCATCTAAAACTTTACTATTTAGAGCATTTAAAGCATTAGGTCTACTAATTGTCAAAACTCCGATAAAATTTTCACATTTGTAAGATACAAATTCCATATTTATACCTCCTTAAAATTTAAAAATTCTCACTAATTATTTGTATTTATTAGTTTCATCATAACATAGATACACTAAAAAATCAATAAAAGAGCCTAATATTATTCAAAAAATCTTGCCATTTAATTTAGGCTATGCTATAATTTTTAAAAAATAAATTAAGTATCTTATTCAATAGGGAGTAGTTAGAAGTTCAGTATCAACATCACGAATTTTATTCTGGTACTGACACCAAACTTTGGTAACAAGACTTTTGATATGTTTTTTCATATCAAGAGTTTTTTTATTTGACACAGCAAAATATAAAAATTTTAGCTATTATTTTTATTATATTAAAACATATTGAGGAGTTTATATGAAACATTTTACAAAATCAAAAGAAAAATTATTTGAGGAATTTAATACAAATTCACAAGGTTTAAGTGATTCAGAGGTTGAAATTAGATTAAAAAAATATGGAAAAAATATACTTGTTGAAAAAGAAAAAGATGGTGTTTTTAAAATTTTCTTCAATCAATTTAAAGATTCTCTTGTTATAATACTTCTTACTGCCTCTGTTATTTCTTTTTTTTCTGGAAATAAAGAGAGCACTTTAGTTATTATCTTAGTTCTTATTTTAAATTCAATTCTAGGAACTATTCAATCTATAAAAGCTCAAAAATCATTAGATAGTTTAAAAAAAATATCCTCTCCTAAGTGTAAAGTTATAAGAAACGGTGAAAACCATGAAATTGATTCTGCTCTCGTAGTTCCTGGTGATATCGTTATAGTTGAAGCTGGAGATATTGTTCCTGCTGATGGTAGAATAATTGAAAATTTTTCTCTTCTTGTAAATGAAAACTCTTTAACTGGTGAATCCAATTCAATTGAAAAAAGTGATGAAGTCATAGACTACCATGACTCTGCTCTGGGCGATCAAATAAATATGGTTTTTTCTGGAAGTCTTGTGAATTATGGAAGAGCTAAGGTTTTAATAACAGAAACTGCTATGAAAACTGAACTTGGCAAAATAGCAACATTACTTGATAGCACTGTTGAAAGCGAAACTCCTTTACAAAAAGCTCTTAATATCTTTGGTAAGAAATTAACTATAGGAATCGTTATTCTCTGCACTTTTATATTTGCTGTCTACGTTTACTATGGTAACTCCATTTTAGATTCTCTTTTACTAGCTGTAGCTTTAGCTGTTGCAGCTATTCCAGAATCTTTAAACCCTATAATTACTATAATTTTATCTCTAGAAACAGAAAAATTATCTAAAGAAAATGCCATAGTTAAGGAGCTGAAGTCTATAGAAGCTCTTGGTTCAATATCTATCATTTGCTCTGACAAAACAGGAACCTTAACTCAAAATAAGATGACTGTTGAAAAAATTTTTATAAATGATGAATTAATTGATAGGAAAGATTTAAATCTCACTAATAAAACTCATGCTTTGCTTTTAAAATTTTGTATTTTATGCAGCGATGCAACTGATGTTGTTGGTGATCCAACAGAAACTGCACTAATACATTTAGCTCAGAGCTATAATTATGATTTTAAAGATATTAGAAATACTAACTCCAGACTTTCTGAAATTCCTTTTGATTCAGTTAGAAAGCTTATGACTGTATCTTATAAATTAGATGATAAAATTACCGTTTTTACTAAAGGAGCTTTTGATTCTTTAGTCTCTAAATTCACATATTATATAGATAAAAATGGTCAAATTTCTGAAATAAATAAGGAATTTTTAAAGAAAATTGAAAGTACAAATAACTCTCTGGCTGAAGATGGACTAAGAGTCTTAACTTTTGCTTTAAAATATACAGATAAAGAGAAAACTATTTCCATTGATGATGAAAACAATTATATTTTTTTAGGAATGATTGCTATGATTGATCCACCTAGAGAGGAGTCAAAATTTGCTGTTCAAGAATGTATAAGAGCAGGAATTAAACCTATTATGATTACAGGAGATCATAAAGTTACAGCAAGAACTATTGCCAAAAATATTGGAATTTTTAAAGAAGGAGATATGGTTCTTGAAGGTGTTGAGCTGGAAAAAATGTCAGATGAAGAACTTGAAAAGAATGTTGATAAAATTTCTGTCTATGCAAGGGTTTCTCCTGAGCATAAAATTAGAATTGTCAATGCTTGGCAAAAATTAGGAAAAATATGTGCTATGACTGGTGACGGAGTTAATGATGCTCCTGCTCTAAAAAAGGCTAATATAGGAATTGCTATGGGAATAACTGGAACTGAAGTTTCTAAAAATGCAGCCTCTTTAATTTTGGCAGATGATAACTTTTCAACTATAGTAAATGCAATAATAAGGGGAAGAAATGTATATAGAAATATTAAAAACTCTATAGGTTTTTTACTTTCTGGAAATACTTCTGCTATACTTGCTGTTATGTATACATCGTTTACAAATTTACCTATTATTTTTTCTCCAGTGCAATTACTATTTATAAATTTATTAACAGACAGTTTACCTTCCATAGCTGTTGGAGTTGAACCTATGAATTTAGATATCCTAGATGAGAAACCAAGAGATCCTAATGAAGCTATACTTACAAGGTATTTTTCATCTAAACTTCTATTTGAAGGTCTTTTACTTGCAACCTTTATAATCATAGCATTTTATATAGGTTTAAAAGATAGCCCAGCAAAAGCATCAACTATGGCATTTGCAACTCTATGCTTAGCTAGACTATTCCATGGATTTAATTATAGAGGACAAAAAAATGTTTTTTCAATAGGTTTCTTTAAAAATAAATTTGCTATCTTAGCTTTTCTAATAGGGCTTGCTTTATTAAATGCTGTTCTTTTAAGTCCTATATTATATAAAACTTTTGGAATAACAAAACTAGATACAATCAACTTTATCCAAATTTATACTTTAGCTTTAATACCAACTATATTTATACAAGTTCGTAAAGCTATTAAATATAAATAATAAATCTTTTGTAGGGCTATTACAAATTAGATTTTAAAAAGTTTTCTCTGTCATCCTAAATATAAAATTTCAATATTTTTGAAAAGTATAGCTTTAATAAAAATATTAGAAATTATTATTAGATATGACTCCAAAACACCTACAAATCTTTAAATTGTAATAGCCCATTTTTTATAGAAAGTAGCTTAACAACTTTATTATTCAATGCTTCTACTTGATTTTTATATGGGGTTATAATTCCAATTTTATCTGAATCTAAAGTATATTCAGGTACAATTTTTTTTAATTTACTTTACAACATACTTTCCATTATTTCTTTATCCTTTAAAAGAACATTTAAATCTCTACTAAAATCATACTCTAAAACTATTTTTGCAGTCGGAGTATATCTTTTTACATACTCTACAATTTTTTTGTAATCTATTTTACCATTAAAAATTGTTTCATGACTATCAAAAATACCATCATTATTATGGAAATGAAATCCTAAGATATGATTTTTTAATCTTCTTATACAATTTTCTATATTCCATTCATTTAAAAATGCATGACCTATATCAATTAAACATTTATAATTATTTTCTAAAATTAATTCTTCGTACTCGTCTTGTGAAAAGATCATATTCTCCCTTATTCCTACATTTTCTACAACTATATTTACATTGTATTTCTTACCTAACTTTATTAGATAATCAATTTTTTTTATAATACTGGTTTTTAAATCATCATCAATAATCTTACTTGGGATACCTTCATTTGTATGTAAAACAAGAAAAGAAGGCTTATATTTTTCTATGATTTTTAAACTTTCTTCGTAACTATATAAAGTTTTTTTCCAACCTTCTTCTGTTAAATCTGCTAAATTACATCTTCTAAAAGGTCCATGAAAGGAAATTGACGTAAATTCATAATTTTGAAGAATTTTTAACATTTTTTTATTGTAATTTTCATCTAAAGGTTCTATAAACAACTCTAAATTTTTAATTTTATTTTCAGTTAAAAATTCTATTATTTCTTCATAATTTTTTTCATACAGGATTAAATCACTTATATGTACTAAATTTTTTTCCAATTTTCTCTCCTTACTAGATTTTAAAATAAAAGATTAGGTAAAAATAGTACTATTTTGGGAATATAAGTTAAAAGAAATAGTATTACAAGTAAAGTAATTAAAAAAGGAATTATTTCTTTAATAAAGTCTTGAATTTTTACTTTTAATAATGAACAAGTTAAAAACATCATTGAACCAAAAGGTGGAGTTATACCTCCTATCATTATATTAACTACCATCACTATTCCTAAATGTAATGGATCTATTCCCATTTTTGTAGCTGCAGGTATTAATAAAGGTGCTAGTATTATCATCGCTGCACCCCCATCAATAAACATTCCCACAAATAATAATAGTAAATTTATTAAAAACAATAATGTACTAGGACTACTACTAAAATTCAAAAGAATTTCTGTTATCTTATAAGGTATTCTTTCCCAACTTAAATATGAACCAAACACATTTGCAGCTATTATAATGAACATTACAGAACTCGTTCCCAATACCGTTTCTCTTAGTATATCTCTAATTCTTTTAAATTCTAACTCTTTATAGATAAAAATTCCTATTAAACTTGTTATTATAACTGCCATTGCTCCAGCCTCAGTTGGAGTAAACATTCCTATTCTCATACCTAATATTATTACAAAAGGCATTATTAAAGCCCATATAGATTCTTTTAGCTGCTTTAAGATTTCTTTAAAAGATGCTACTTTTTCTCGTACAGGATTATAATTCCTTTTTTTTGAAATTATATAAACTGTTATCATCAAAGCGATAGAAATTATAAAACCTGGAACATAACCAGCTATAAACATTTTTGTGACTGAAACATTCGATAATAAAGCATATATTATTAAAACTATTCCAGGTGGAATTATTGGACTAACAATAGACGAAGCTGCTGTTATAGCTCCTGAAAATTCTTTTGAGTAGCCTCTTTTTACCATTTCTGGTACTAATATTTTACATTGCATTGCTGCATCCGCATTAGCTGAACCAGATATCCCCGCCATTAAAACACTTAACACTATATTTACTTGTGCCAATCCTCCAATCATATGCCCCGTTAAAACTTCAGCCATACTCATAAGCCTTTTACTTATTCCAGAATAGTTCATTATAGAACCTGCCATAATAAAAAATGGTATCGCTAATAAAGGAAAAGATTCTGCACTTCTAATAAAATTTTGCATTATTAAATCTAAATCCATACTAGTATCAATAAAAGCAAAGAAAAAAAGTGTTGAACCCATCAATGCAAAACAGATAGGTATATTTATAAAAAATAGTATAAATAATATAAATATTGGAATAAAAGCTTCCATTTTATTTCCCACCTTCTTTTCTAATTTCCTTAACTTTTCTATAAACATCTATTGCTGAATAAATGAATATTAAAAAGAATCCAATAACAAGTGAAAAATTTACATATATTGAAGAAATTCCTAATACTGCTGTTGGTTTTAAACGTGCAGCTAAGGCAAAAGTAAAACTTAAGTATGCAAAAGCTGCATTCATAGTCATAACTATTAAGCTTATTAAAAGTTCTATATAAATTTTTGTCTTATTTTTAAATACTTGTGTTAGTATATCTATACCCATATGCATTTTTTGTCTATAACAACTTGCTCCTCCTATAAATACGGACCATATAAAACATATTGTTGCAATTTCTTCCGCACTTCTTATTGGTGAATTAAAAAAATATCTCATACTTATATTTAATATCACAACTATTACTGTTATTATTAAAAAGAATCCTGCAATATACTCATCTAATTCCAATATTTTTTTCATATTTCCACCAACTATTTATTAATTTCTGCTCTTATTTTTTCGTATATATTTTCAGAAAATCCTGGAAACTCATCATAAACTTTTTTTGTTTTTTCCTGAAAAGCTTCTAAATTTACTTTATTTAAAAGCATTCCATTATTCTCTATATCTTTTCTATATTGTTCATCTAATTCATACATCTTTTTAATATTATCTTCTGCTGCTTGCTTAATTTCCGTTTCAATAATTTTTTTCTGCTCATCTGTAAAAGAGTTCCAAACTTTTGTAGATATATAAACTCCACCTGTTCCTAAAAAATGCCCAGATAAAGCTACATTTTTTCTAAGTTCATATAGTTTACTATTTGACATAAAAGAAAAAGTTGTTTCTGTTCCATCAATTACCTTTTGTTGTAGTGCACTTACTGTTTCACTCCATGGCATTGCTACTGGATTAGCTCCAAGAGCATTAAATGTATCTATCCATAATTTACTAGCTGGAACTCTAAGCTTTACACCTTTTAAATCTTCAGGCTCTTTTATAATTTTGTCTGTTACTATATGTCTAAAACCAAAAATAAAATCTAAAGAAAGAACTTTTATCCCCTTTTCTTCAGCTTGTTTTTCTAAATCTTTTACAAAATTACTGCTTGTTACTTTTGTGTAATCTTCATATGTCTCATACAACATAGGTCCAACCAAAGCAGTAAAGTCTGGAATATAGTCTCCTATATAGCTAGGGTCTACTACTGATATAAAATCACTCCCTCTTAATACTTGCTCAATCGCATCTTTATAAGATGGTAATTCGCCATTTGGATAAACTTGAAATTCTATCTCTCCTTTTAATTTTTCATTTATTCTATCTGCTGCTTGTGATATGTATATATGTGTCGGTTCAGATGTTTGAAATACATGGCTTATTTTTATTATTCTAGTTTTCTTCTCTTTTTCTTTACCACAGGCTATTAGTAAAAATATTGACATTAATACCACAAATAAAACTCTACTTTTTTTCATATTTTTCCTCCCTTAATTTTAATTTCTCTTACACTTTCTCTTTCTATAATCTTAATTTCAGTTTTCTCTATACCTCCTTTCTCTTCATTAAAAATTTTTATTAAATTATATATTGCTTTTTCAGCAATATTATTTCCCAAATGATTGACACTTGTTATTCTAGGCTTAGTGTATTCACATAGCTTCATATCATCATAACCTATTATTGAAATATCTTCTGGTACTCTTATATTATATTTTTCCAATGCTTTTATAACACCATATGCTATGTAATCATTTCCAGCAAATATGGAACTGTACTCTAATTTTTTACTTTTATTTATCTCATTTTCTATTAGTTTAAAAGCAGTTTCTTCATTATATTTTCCAAAGATTATTTTTTTGTATTCTATATTATTGCTTTTTAAGCATTCTAAATATCCTCTTGCTCTCTCTATAGAAGTTTTTCTTCTTATTTCTCCACTTAAATGTAAAATTTTAGTATGACCTTTTTCTAATAAATAGTTAGTTGCTAAATAACCACCCTTAAAGTGATCTGATTTTATTGTTGTTATGCAACTTGAAAATATTTCTTTTTCATAATCAACTAAAACAGCTTTATATTTTAACTCATTGAAGTAATCTATCTCTTTTATTTTCTTTCCACCAGCTATTACTATTGCTCCATCAATTAGTCCATTTTCAAAAAATTTTTTCCAGTTTGAAAGTTTAGATGATATATAAGAAACTAGTACAATATAACCTAAGTTTTCTGCCATATCTATTATTTGTGAAATTAATTCAGAATAATAAAAAGAATCGGAAATTTTTTTAGGTAGTTCTTGATTCTTATTTGACTTTCCTGTATAAACTAATAAGCCTATTATCTGTGATTTCTTTCCTGCTAATTTCTGAGCAGATAAATTTGGATAGTATTCATATTCCTCTATTATTTTAAGAACTTTTTCTTTTGTATCCTTAGAAACATCTGAATAATTATTAATTACTTTAGATACTGTACTTCTTGAAACTCCTGCTAATTTAGCTATCAATTTACTATTCAAAGCTCAATCTCCTTTTTTCTAACGCGTGTTCGTAAGTTAAAAAAATAAAAAATAAATTTTTATTTTATAATATCATATTTTATTTAAACTGTAAATATTAAGATATATATCTTTGATATGGAACTTCTTTGTTAATTTTTAACAAAAAATAGTTCCAGATTTTACTTTTCTGGAACTATATAAAAATTTATTTGATTTTTTCATCAACACCATTTGGCACAGAACCTCTTAAAGTCATATGCTTTTTTATAAAATTTATCTATTTAGCTCAACAAACTGAAATTTATCTTCCTAATATTGGGCTAACAATTTTTTTATATTTTCTTTAATTCATTTAGTTTTATAACATCACAGCCTTTTTTAGTATAGTATTCTATCATTTCAGGAATCTTTGCTTTGTTATAGCTCGTTATTCCATCAGAAATGACATGCACAGTGTATCCTGATTTTGCCATATTATAACAAGTAGATTTTACGCATTCAGTAGCATCAGCTCCTGTAACATAAAATTCAGTGATTTCGTTTGCATCAATAAAAGACTTAAAATCCTCAGATGTTAGGGCATTTCCTTTGCTTTTAATAAATATGTTATCTGAAATTACATTTAAATCTGGAACAAATTCAGCTCCTCTAGTTCTGGGTTTAAAATATTTAGCACTAGGGGTTAAATCATTGTGTTTTATATAAACAATATGCCATTTGTTGACTTTTGCCATATCTATAGCTTTATTAATATTGTCTATTATGTCTTTATAATTTTTAGTAATGTCGTTTTGAATGTCAATTACGATTAAAGCTGTTTTTTTCATTTGTAATTCCTCCTACAACTTCAAATTTATCAGCCACTGTTTTGATAAAAACCTCCCGCTAAAATAATGGAAAACTTTCTAAACAATTTACTTAAATTCAATAACTCCCTCTAGAACCTACTTCTTCTTGCTTTTAGTATCAAAACAGTATTATTCAGAGAATTTCGCTATATCCAAACCTCTAAAAATCTATATTTTTAGTCGTTTTGAAACAGTAACATATTTGTTACTATCACTCCCACTCAATAGTCGCAGGTGGCTTAGAAGAAATATCATAGGTCAACCTATTGATCCCCTTAACCTCATTTAAAATTCTATTTGAAACTTTTTCCAAAAATTCAAATGGCAAATGTGACCAAGTTGCAGTCATAAAATCAATAGTATTCGCAGATCTCAAAACAGCAGTGTATTCATAAGTTCTTTCATCTCCCATAACACCAACAGATTTTACAGGAAGTAAAACTACAAAAGCTTGGCTAACCTTGTTGTATAAATCAGCCTTCCTTAGCTCCTCTATAAATATTGCATCTGCTTCTCTTAAAATATCAGCCTTCTCCTTTGAAACTTCTCCTAAAATCCTTATTCCAAGACCAGGACCTGGAAAAGGATGTCTGTCAATCATATAATCTGGAATCCCCAATTCTCTTCCAACTTGCCTAACTTCATCCTTAAATAACTCTCTAAGTGGTTCCAATAACTCAAATTTTAAATCTTCTGGAAGCCCTCCAACATTGTGATGTGATTTTATAGTCGCAGATGGGCCTTTAACTGAAACAGACTCTATTACATCTGGGTAAATAGTTCCCTGTGCAAGAAAATCAGCATCTTGCAATTTTTTTGCTTCTTCATTGAATACTTCGACAAATTCTTTTCCTATAACTTTTCTTTTAGCTTCTGGCTCACTTACTCCTACAAGTTTAGATAAAAATCTTTCTTCAGCATCTATACATTTAATATTAATATCGAAGTTCTTAGCATAAATTTCCATAACTTGTTTAGCTTCATCTTTTCTTAAAAGTCCCGTATCAACAAAAATACAAGTTAATTGTTTTCCTATGGCTTTATTGATAAGAGCAGCTGCAACAGATGAATCAACTCCACCAGAAAGACCCAATATAACTTTCTTATTTCCTACTTTCTCTTTTATTTCTTTAACTGTATTTTCAATATAGTTACCCATAGACCAATTTTTTTCACAGTTAGCAACATTAAATATAAAATTTTTAAGCATCTCTGTTCCATGTTCAGAATGAGTCACTTCTGGATGATATTGAAAAGCATATAAATTTCTATCCTTATTTACAATCGCTGCCACACAAGAATCTGTATGTGCTATGATTTTAAATCCCTCTGCCACCTTTGTCACATGATCACCATGGCTCATCCAGACTCTAGTTTTGTTTGGTATATTTTTATATAATGGATTTTCTAAATCATCGATTAGAAGTTCTGCCTTTCCAAACTCTTGTTTATCAGCCCTTTCAACCTCTCCACCAAATAAATGAGTTAAAAGTTGCATTCCATAACAAAGTCCTAATACAGGAATTTTTTTATCGAAAAGTTTTTTATCAAGCGTAGGTGCTCCTTCTGTATAAACAGAAGCAGGCCCTCCAGATAAAATTATTCCCTTAGGTTCTTTTGCAAAAATATTTTCTATGTTCTCATGAAAAGGTAAAACTTCAGCATAAACTCCCATTTCTCTAACTCTTCTAGCTATCAATTGACTGTATTGAGATCCAAAGTCAATAATGATAATACTATTTTTTTTCATTTATAACCTCCATCAGTATAAAATTTAATTTTTTAAATTTAAAATCGTTATTTATTAGTATAACAAAAATATTTTTTTTTTACAAGAAAGTAACCTTATGAAACAATCTAAATTTCAACAGTAGTTATCATATTAATAAATATAATAAAAATTTTTAAATTTATACTTTCCTATTACTAAAAAAAGCAATTAATTATAAAATTAACTGCTCTGTTCTAAGAGAATATTTTTTATCTTAGGATTCACAAGTTCACTTATGTCTTCTCCATTTTTCAATCTCTTTCTAATTTCAGTTGAAGAAAAATCAAAATAGGGATTTTCAAGATAAATAATGTTTTTATGTTTTTCATCAAAAATTGCTCCATTGTAATTTTTTCTTTTTAAGACGACTAATTTAGAAAGCTCTAAAATTTCTTTATAATTTTTCCAAGTTTTAAAATTTTCTAAAGAGTCCTCTCCTATTATTTCAAAAAATTCATTTTCTTTTCCATAGATATCCAAAAGTTCTAGAAGTGTATCATAGGTATAGGAAGTTTTTTTTCTTCTTATTTCTATATCTGATACTTCTATTTTTTCATCTTCTTCAAAAACTTTTTTGCAGAGTTCTAATCTAAAAAGAGAATTGGCATGTTCGTCTTCTCTGTGTGAAGGTATTCCCACGGGTATCACAAGTAATTTATCTAAATTTAATTCTCTAACTACAAGTCTTGCTATTTGTTCGTGCCCAAGATGTATAGGATTAAAACTTCCTCCATAAATTCCTATTTTCATAAATTTACTCCAGATAGAATTTCTTTTAAATCTGTATTTAAATAAAAATCATCTTCAAAATATTTGCTCAAAGTATTTTTGAACTTATTTATATTTTTTAAAGAATAATTAACAACAACTCTATTAAATATTTTTAAATACATTTCTTTATCTTCATTCCAATTTTTATAGTTAATTTCTAAGGCTTCATTTGAAGAATTTATATAAGTAGAAAACTCATCTCTAATTTTACTTAGATATGATATTATAATAAAAAACAAATTTTCATCATATTTATATTCTTTAAAAATTTTCTCAAGTGCAAAAACAAAAAATAATTTCATATCTTTAGGATTTCCCATCAAAGCAAAATTATATAGAATTTCAAAAAAATCTTTTTCACTTCTTAAATAAAGCTCTTTAGCAAATATTTTAGAAAAATCTAAACTTCCTGAAACTAATGTTTTCATCAAATTTAATCTCAACTCTTTTAAATTTAAATTTGAACTTCTCTCTATCTTCTTTAAATTCTGTTTTTCTTCTGGATAAGAATATTTTACTATATAGTTAGCTAGCTTAGTTATATCTTCTGAAAAAGTAAAAAGTAATATTATAGGATTATATTCTTTTAAAGAAATATTTGCCATATCATCAATTTTAAAGTAAGCTCTTCTATTATAAAAAGGACTGAAATAAGATAAAACTTCATATTTCCCTTTTTCTTCTATCATGGTCTTTATATTTTCTAAATTTTTCTCTCTTAAAATCTCAACTTTTATATCTTTTTTCATATTTATCCTCTAATTCAGCTACAATTTTAAAATTTAGCTTTCACATCTTTAAAGTATTGTCTTCCAACATAGTAAATTCTATTTTTAGCACAAACAAATTTGTCATATTTAAATTTATTGGTAATTTAACTAAGTCTTTTTCCGTTGTAACTACATAGTCAGCTCCCATTATTTCTGCTTTTTTCTTTATAAAGGCTATGTCCTTAGGTTTAAAATTATGATGATCTTTAAAATCTATTCTTTCAACATAGACAGGCCCCAAAGAAAGAATTGTTTTTTCAAAGTTTACTGGATTAGCAAGTCCCGAAAAAATTAAAACTCTTTTTCCTTTTAACCAGAACAATGGCTTCATATTTCCCTTTAAATCACAGAGTTTACTCACACCATGTTTTGCAACTGATACTTCTTTACAAAACTTTCTTTTCAAATAATTTTTTATTCTTCCCAGCTCTCTTTCAGTTACTAAATCTGATTTTGTTACAATAAATTCAGTCGCTCTTTTAGCTGCTTTTTTAAAATCTTCTCTAAGTAAGCCAGCAGGCAGTAATTTCCCAAAGCCAAAAGGGTTTGTAGAATCAATTAAAACTATATCCCTATCTCTGTATAACTTTCTGTGTTGAAAACCATCATCTAAAATTATAGTATCTATATCGTAATGTTTTTTAGCAAACATACAAGCCTTATATCTATTTGCTCCAACTATAACAGGAACTTTTAAATTAAGAGCATGTATATAAGGCTCATCCCCACTCTCTTGTGGACTTGCAAATATAACCATACCATCACTTACAAGAAGTGGTTCTCTTTTTCTCTTGCCTTTATACCCTCTTGATACCACTGCAACCTTTTTACCCTGTTCCATCAACTTTTTTACAAAAAAGTGGACAGCTGGAGTTTTTCCTGTTCCTCCAACAGTAATATTCCCTATACAAAAAATTTCTACTCCATCTATACGCCTAACGAGTAGTAGCTTTTTATTGTATAAAAAGTTTCTAAAAGTTGTTATAAAAAGATATATATAGGATAATATCCTCATATTTTCCCCCAATTCTAAAAATAGTTCTTAAAATTTCACAGGAACTATTTTTGAAATTCCAATTTCTTTGTTCATTGTAACACCAAAAATGCTATCTGATTCCTTCATTGTATCTTTGTTATGTGTTATTAAAATAAATTGAGATTTATCTGTAAATTCTCTTAACTTATTTAAAAGATTTTTTGTATTTTTTTCATCAAGAGCAGCTTCAATTTCATCAAGGAAAGTAAAAGGACTTGGTTTATACATAAATATAGCCATTATAAAAGCTATTGCAACCATAGATTTTTCTCCTCCTGATAAGAGAGAAAGAGGCTGCTTTTTCTTATTTTTAAATTTTACAAAAATTTCTATACCACAATTCTCAAAATCCTCTTGATTTATAAGGTTTAACCTTCCCTCTGTATTCCTTATTGTGTCCTCACACATCTTATTGAAGTTATCATTAATCTCGCTATAGGTCTTATAAAACTCATCATGAATTTTCTCATCTATTTCTTGTATCATATCTAAAAGAGTTTTTCTAGCTTTTACTATATCATCCCTCTGAGTTGAAATAAAATCATATTTAGCTCTAAGCTCTTTAAATTCCTCAATTGCAAGTAAATTAACATCTCCAAAGTTTGAAAGTTTCAAGTCTAAAGTCCTTAAATTTTCCTTCGCTGATTTAATCTTTTCAACATTTACTTCTTGAGCAGTTATATCTTGAAGATTTAGTAAAGCTTCATTTATAAGCTCCATCTCAATTTTAATTTTTTCTAAGCTTTCTACAAGTTTTTGTAATTTATCATTTTCATGTAAAGATTTTGAATCCAAGTCAGACTTCTCTTTCAGTAAAATTTTTTCTTCTTCATTTAGACTGATTTCTCTTTCACTTAGTCTTTCTATATCTTTATTCTCTGTATTATAGATTTTTGAATAGTTTTCTATTTCAACTAATAAAGTGTTTTCTAGCTCAACCAACTCTATTATTTGAGCCTCTATAAGAGATATCTTTTCCTCTAAATTACTTTTTTCTTCAAAAAGTTCTGCTTCCTCTTTTTTTATTCTTTTCATAGTTTCTTCTATTTGTTCTATCTTATCTCTATTGTTAAGATAGAGTATTCTTATATCTGCAAACTTTTTATTTAAATCTCCTATCTCAGAATTATGTCTCTCAAAGGATTTCTCTTCATCAATTAGCTCAAGATTTAAAAGTTTAATCAAATTTTCTATTTTTTCTTTTTCACTTGTAGATGTATCTATTCTATTTGAAAATTCTTTTGCATACTTTTCTTCGTCTTCTATATTGGTCTTTGCTATTGCTATCTCTCTTTGTAATCTTTCCAGTCTCTCATTTATCGTGGTAAAATCCTCTTTAAAAATATTCAATTGTTTACGACAATTTTCTTCTTTAATGTCTATATCATCTATTTCATTTTCATAATCTTCAAGTTTTTTATTCAGACTTTCTCTTTCTCTATCTCCAATTTTTATTTTAGCTCTTATGGCTTTTAAACTTTCTTCCAGATTTTTTATTTCCTTTTTTCTTTCAAGTATTTGGCTGATTCCAGATTTTTGATTCTCACCACCTGTAATTCTACCTCTTGAACTCATAAGCTCACCCGAAAGAGTAACTACATTTCCTGAAAAAAGATTGTTTTTTATTATATCAATAGCTATATCAATATTTTCCACTATGAGTAGATTTCCAAGAATAAAATCTACAACTTTTTTATATCTATCATTCACTTCAACCAAATCTGCAGCAAGTCCTAATACTCCTGAAATATTAGCTTTAAATTCTCTTTTATTTGGCTTTATTAAATCAAGAGCTAAAAAAGATGCCCTACCGATTTTTTTTTCATTCAAAAAATTTATAGCTTTTTTCGCTACCTCTTTATTTTCAACAATTATATCTTGCAAATTTCCTGGAATAGCCGCTTCTATTGCTTTTTCAAATCTGGATTCAAAACTTATAAGTGAAATAAATACTCCAGATATTCCAGATATTCCACTATTTAGAATCTCTTTTACTCCTCTGTTGA
>NZ_JAUMYY010000032.1 GCF_030528405.1 Fusobacterium sp. | reverse complement strand
TTCTTTATATTTATACTTAATATTTATATAGGTATTATGTCTATTATGTTGTAAAATATAATTATTCATTAGATTTTTTTAAATTTAAAATAATTTTATTTCTGCCAATCTTTAAAATTTTTTCTTTTTCTAGCTTCTTAAGAATCCGAGATATAACTTCACGAGAGCTACTTAAATTTTTTGCAATTTCTTCATGTGTAGCTATTATTTCATTAGAATTAAAAGATAGAAGAAAAGCTAGTAATCTTTCTTTTAAAGGACTTAAAATAATAGCTTGAAGTGCAGTTAAAGACAGGGAAAATTTTTTATTTGTCAAATTATGTAAAAATTTTTCTATTTCACAATATCTACAACGAAAAATAGATAAAACTGAATATGGAATGAATAGAAGTTCACTATTTTCCTCTGCAATAAATTCTATATTTGAAATTGCTGAAAAAGAATCATTGTCATTTATGAAAAACTCTACATCTCCACTTTTTAAGCTATAAAGACTGAGTTCTCTACTTTCAGGTGATGAAATAAAAAATCTAAGTTTACCAGATTTTATAAATATAAGCCCCCCTAAGTCACTTGAACTAAAAAAAATAGAACCTTTTTTTATTGAAAGCAATCTAGTGGATAGAATTATTTTAGCTCTATCATCAACTTTTATATCAAGCCAAAAGGGGAAAATATTTTCAAGTAGCTTTATATCTTCTCTGTTTATCAAGTGAATACCTCCAATAATTTTTTTATATTATATCATAGTGATAGAAAGTCCAGATAATTGATAAAATTTGTAGAACATTATATAATATGTAAGTAGTAAATTAATTTGATAAATGGGAGAAAATTATGATAATTGGTCTGACGGGCGGTATAGCAAGTGGAAAAACTACGGTTTCTAAAATTTTAAAGACAAAGGGTTTTTTAATCTATGACGCAGATGAAATAGCAAGAGAAATTTCTAAAGAAGAAGAAGTGAAAAAAGAACTTATCTCATATTTTGGAGAGCAAATTCTTGATAAGGCTTCTAATATAGATAGAAAGAAACTAAAAGATATTGTTTTTAAAGACAAAGAAAAATTAGAAGAATTAAATAGAATTATTCATCCAAGAGTATATGTTTTTTTTAAAAGTATAAGAGAAAAAAATGACTATAAAAAAACTATAGTTTTTGATGTCCCACTACTTTTTGAAAGTGGCATAGATAAATTATGTGATAAAATACTTTTGGTTCTAGCAAATAGAGAATTGAAAATAAAAAGAATTATAAAAAGAGATGGAATAAGTAAAGAACTAGCTGAAAAAATTATCGGTTCACAGATGTCAGATGATGAGAAAATAAAAAAGGCAGATATTATAATTAAAAATAATGATAGTATAGAAGATTTAAAAGAGCAAGTGGAAAGGTTTTGTGTATACTTATGAAAATAGTAGCACCTGCGGGGAATATAGATAGATTTTATGCTGCAATAAAAGCAACAGCAGATGAAGTTTATTTAGGTTTAAAAGGCTTTGGAGCAAGAAGAAATGCAATAAATTTTAGTCCAGAAGAAATAAAAATAGCAATTGATTATGCACATTTAAGAGGTAGCAGAGTCTTTTTAACATTGAATACAGTTATGACAAATAGAGAAATAGAAATTCTCTATCCAATATTAAAAGAGCTTTATAATTATGGTTTAGATGCAATTATAGTGCAAGATATAGGCTATGCAAGATATCTACAGAAAAATTTCCCTAAAATAGAAATCCATGGAAGTACTCAGCTTACTGTTGCAAATCATTATGAAATAAACTACTTAAAGAGTCTAGGCTTTAAAAGAGTGGTGCTCCCTCGGGAACTAAGTTTTGAAGAAATAAAATCTATAAGGGAAAATACAGATGTAGAGCTTGAAGTTTTTGTATCAGGAGCTCTTTGTATATCGTATTCAGGAAATTGTTATTTGAGTAGTTTTATAGGTGGCAGAAGTGGTAACAGAGGAATGTGTGCTCAACCTTGTAGAAAAGAATATAAAAATAGTTGTGGAAAAACTTCTTATTTTTTAAGCCCTAAAGATCAACTCTTGGGCTTTAATGAAATACTGAAACTAAAAGAAATCGGAATTGAGAGTATAAAAATTGAAGGAAGAATGAAGGATGAAAACTATGTATATGAAACAGTCAGTTATTATAGGAATTTAATTAATGGTTTAGATAGTCAAGAGAATATCTCTAAAATTTTTAATAGAGGCTACTCAAAAGGTTATTTTTATGGGACCAATCAAGAAATTATGAACAGAGATTATTCCTATAATACAGGAGAAAAAATAGGAGAGGTAGTTGGAAAAAATATCAAGCTTTTTCAGAATCTTATATGTGGAGATGGAATAAGTTTTCTATCATCTAATTACAGAAATCTAGGTGGAGAGTTTATAAATAAATTAAATATAATAGGAGTAAAAGAAAATAGAAAAATAGCCTATGAGGGAGAGAAAATTTTTCTTAATTTTCCAGCGGGAACTAAGTACATATTTAAAAATTTTAATAAGAGTGTAAATGATGAAATTATAAAAAAAATGAAGGTCAATAATAAAAAACTAGAGATAGAGGGAGAGTTTACAGCGAAATTAAATGAAAAAATTAAATTAACTTTATATTTAAAAAATAATGAAAAAATCTTATTTGAAACTCAATATATAGGAGATAATCCTGTTCAGTTAGCGCAGAAAAGAAAGTTAGAACCTCAAGATATAATTAATAAATTAACTGAAGTGGGAGATAGTGAGTTTATTTTTAGAAAGCTCTTAATTGATATCGAAGACAATATTTTTATTCCTCTTTCAGAGCTTAAGAACTTGAAAAGGAAGTCCATTGAAAAATTTAGAATAGATTTGCTTTCCTTTTTCAGAAGGGATTTAGATAAGGAATTAAAAGAAATGGCTAGTTTTTACTATAATTTAAAAATAGAAGAAGATGAGGAGAAAGATTTTGAATTACTAGCCATAGTTTCAAATGAAGAGCAGTATAACTATTTAAATACCCTAAAAGAAGACTACAATATAAAAGATATATATTACAGAACTTATGATATAGCAAAACAGTCTAAGCTTAGAGAACATAATTTAAACAATCCTTTGGCATCAAATTTTTATGAACTACTTGAAAATAAAAATTCAAAGGTAATATTAAATTGGAATATGAATATTACCAATTCCTATACTTTAAAAGTTTTAGAGGAAATAAAAAAACTTGAAACTGTTATAATATCTCCAGAACTTAAGCTTTCTAAAATAAAGGCTTTAGGAAAAACTAGTTTAAAAAAAGCTATACTAATATATTCTAAGCTAAAAGGGATGACTATAGATATTGAACTTACAAAAGATAGAGAATTAATAACAAATATAGAAGGCGATAAGTTCTTTGTTGTAAAAAATGATTTTGGAACAGAAATTTTTTTAGACAAGCCTCTAAATATTATAAATATTATGGAGGATTTAAAAAAATATTATTTAGATAGCCTTGTTTTAGAATTTACAACAGAAAACTTAAAAGAAATGGAAAGAGTATTAAGGCAGCTGAAAATAAGAAAAGGTGAATATAGAGAATATAATTATAAAAGGGGAGTATACTGATGAGAAATAATAATAAGTTCATAAGAAATTTAGCTACTTGTTTTGGTTTAGGGGAATTACCCTTTATGCCAGGAACCTTTGGGACTTTAGGAGGCATCCCTATATATATATTTCTATCATATATAAGAAAATTTTTTGCAAATAATATGCTTTATAATTCTTTTTATTTTATGTTTCTTATGACATTTTTTGCTGTTGCTGTTTGTGTTTCTGATGTCTGTGAGAGAGAAATTTTTAGGAAAGAAGATCCACAAGCTGTTGTAATAGATGAAGTTTTAGGCTATTTAACAACATTATTTTTAATAAATCCTGTAGGGGTAAAGTCAAACTTAATTGCAATGCTAATAGCTTTCATAGTTTTTAGAATTTTAGATATAACTAAGATAGGTCCTATAAACAAAGTACAGGATATGGAAAATGGAGTCGGCGTTGTTATGGATGATTTTTTAGCAGGAGTTATAGGGAATTTTATAATGGTTTGTATTTGGACAGCATTTTTTTGGTAAAAAGGGAGAAAAATGAAGGCGGCTATATTACTTATAGGGACTGAATTGTTAAATGGTGGTATGGTAGATACCAACAGTATTTATATTGCTGAAGAACTTAATAAATTTGGTATAGAAATAGAATATAAGATGACTTTAAGAGATATTAGTTCAGAGATAAAAAAAGCATTAGATTTTGCAAAGAAGAATGTAGATTTAGTTATTACAACGGGTGGACTTGGACCTACAGATGACGATATAACAAAGCAAGCTATAGCAAAATTTCTAAAAAAGAGGCTTATAATAGATGAAAAAGAAAAAAGAGAACTAATAGCTAAATATAGAGAAAGAAATTTAGATATGAAAATATTTAAAGAAGTTGAAAAACCAGAAGGAGCTATAAGCTTTAAAAATGATGTGGGCATGGCTCCTGCTATTTATATAGAGGGAATAGCAGCATTTCCTGGTTTTCCAAATGAATTAAAAAATATGTTGCCTAAGTTTTTAAAATACTATGCCAAAGAGAAAAACTTAAATAGTAAAATTTATATAAAAGATATTATAACCTGCGGTATAGGGGAGAGTATTTTAGAAAGTACTGTGAAAGACTTTTTTACTGAACAAAATATATTTTATGAATTTTTAGTAAAGGACTATGGAACGCTTATAAGGCTTCAAACTAAAATAGAAAATAAAAAGAATGTAGAAAAAATTGTCAAAAAGTTATATAATAAGATTGCTGATTTTATAATTGGAGAAGATGAAGATAGAGTTGAAAAACTTATTTTTAATTATTTAACTTCACAACAAGAAATATTAACTATCTCAACTGCAGAATCATGTACGGGGGGTATGATAGCAAGTAAGTTGGTGGATGTTTCTGGAATTTCTTCTTCGTTTATAGAAGGTATAGTTTGCTATAGTAATGAAGCAAAGGTAGAAAGATTAAAAGTAAAAAAAGAAACACTTGAAAAATATGGAGCAGTTAGTGAAGAAACTGCAAGAGAAATGTTAAATGGTTTAAAAACGGATGTTGCTATTGCTACAACTGGAGTTGCAGGACCAGATGGAGGAACTTTAGAGAAGCCGGTTGGACTTGTTTATGTTGGAGTAAAAGTGGATTCAGAAGTAGAAGTTATTAGAAAGGAATTTAAAGGGGAAAGAAATAAAATAAGACAAAGGACAACATTATTTGCACTTTATAGTTTGCTTAAAATGTTGAGGAAAAGGTACGGGATATGACGATTGGAGAAAAACTTAAAAAAAGTAGAAATGAAAAAGGAATGTCTTTGAGAGAACTTGCAATGAAGGTTGAGTTATCTGCAAGTTTTTTATCTCAAATAGAGCAGGGAAAAGCATCACCATCTATAGAAAATTTAAAAAAAATAGCTAATACTTTAGATGTAAGAGTGAGTTATTTAATAGAAGATGAAGATGATGAAATAAAAAATATCCAATATATAAAAGAAAATGAAATGAGATATTTAGAAAGTAGAGGTTCTAATATTAGAATGGCGCTTTTAATGCCATCAAATAAAGAAAAGAATATGGAACCAATAATTTATGAAATTGGTATAAATGGAGAAAGTGGAAGAGACTTTTACTCCCATGGAGGAGAAGAGTTCATCTATATAATAGAAGGAGAGCTTGATGTATATATAGCAGACAAGAAATATAAACTTTCTAAAGGAGATAGTTTATATTTTAAGTCTCACTTACAACATAGATTTAAAAATACATCAAAAAAACAAGTCAAAGCACTTTGGGTAGTAAGCCCACCTACTTTCTAAAATTAACTTGGAGGTATTAATGAAAATAGAAATAAAAGTTTTAACAGCACTTAGATTAACAAAACTTTTTATAGCAGCGAGCAGATGGCTGTCAAAACATGCAGATGTATTAAATGATTTAAATGTCTATCCTGTTCCGGATGGTGATACAGGAACTAATATGTCCATGACATTGCAAGCAGTTGAGAATGAATTAATAAAAGTACAAAATGAACTATCAATGGAAGAGTTATCAGATACTATATCTGAAGCAGTACTTTTAGGTGCAAGAGGAAATTCGGGAACTATATTATCACAGATAATTCAGGGTTTTCTAAATGTAGTTAGAGAAAAGGAAGAAATAGATATAGCAATGGCAGCAAGAGCCTTTGTAGAAGCTAAAGAAAAAGCTTACAGGGCAGTTAATGAACCTGTAGAAGGTACTATGTTAACTGTAATAAAAAGAGTTTCAGAGGCTGCTATGGCTTATTCAGGTCCTAAAGATGACTTTATAGAGTTTTTAGTGTTTTTAAAAAATGCAGCAGCTAAAGCTGTTGAAGAAACTCCGGAATTATTATCAAAGTTAAAAGAAGCAGGAGTAGTTGATGCAGGAGGAAAAGGAATCTTCTACATGTTGGAAGGTTTTGAAAAATCAGTTACAGATCCTGAAATGCTAAAAGATTTGGAAAGAATTGCAAAATCACAGATAAATAGAAAACAAAAACTAGAATATGTTAGCAAGGAAGAAATAAAATATAAGTATTGCACTGAGTTTATAATAGAATCAGGAGATTTCGATTTAGAAGAATATAAAGAAAAAATATCTAAATGGGGAGATTCTATGGTTTGTGCTCAAACAAAGAAGAAGACAAAAACTCATATACATACAAATAATCCAGGGCAACTTCTTGAAATAGCTGGAGCTTTAGGAAATTTAAATAATATTAAAATAGAAAATATGGAGATACAGCATAACCATCTTTTAGTGAATGAAAAAGAAATAAAGCATGGTGTGAGAAATTTAAAGGAACTTCAAGAAGCAAAAATAGGTCCTGAATTGTTGTTTAATGAAAGTAATATAAAAAATTCAGCCTTCTATATGATAGCAGATAATAAGGAAATAGGAGAATTATTTTTAAAAGATGGAGCAGCAGCAGTTTTAATAGGTGGTCAAACGAAAAACCCTTCTGTTTCTGATATTGAAGAAGGTTTAAAAAGAATAAAAGCAAAGACAATATATTTATTACCAAATAATAAAAATATTATAGCTTCAGCTAAAATGGCAGCTGAAAGGGATAGTAGAAATGTAATTGTTTTAGAAACTAAAACTATGCTTGAGGGGCACTATTTGGTAAAAAATAAAAAAATGACATTAGCAAACCTTTTAAGGCAGAGTGTTTTTAATTATTCAGTTGAAATAACTAGATCTATAAGAAATACAAAAATAAACAATACAGACATAAATATAGGAGATTGTATAGCTCTTGTAAATGGTGTTTTTTTTGATAAGGCTGAAAAAGAAGGAGAACTAATTTCAAAAGTATATGAAAAATATACTAATGAAAATACTTTGAGTGTATTTTCTGTTTTAGGAAAAACAGCTACAGAAGAAGGTAATGAAGCTTTAAAATTAAAAAAGTTTAAAAAATATGAGTCTTATACAGGAGAACAGGATAACTATTCTTACTATATTTATATTGAGCAAAAAGATCCTAAACTATCTAAGATAGCCATAGTAACAGATTCAGGTTCAGACTTAACAACTGAAATAATAGGTGATTTAGAAATTAGAGTTGTTCCTCTTAAAATAAAGATAGGAGATAATCATTATAAAGATGGAGTAAATTTAAGTAAAAGAGAGTTTTGGCAGAAATTACTAAATGAAAAAGTTATACCTAAAACTGCTCAACCTTCACCTGCTGAATTTAGAGAAGTATATGAAGAGTTATTTGATAGAGGATATGAAAAAATAATATCTATACATGTTTCCAATAAGTTAAGTGGAACACATCAGGCAGCTAAAGTAGCTAAAGAAATGACAAAAAGAGAAAAAGATATCTATATAGTTGATTCAAAAGCAGTTTCTTTTACTCAAGCTCATCAAGTTTTAGAAGCAGCTAAAATGGCAAAAGAAGCTAAAGGAATAAAAGAAATATTAGAAAACTTAGATAGATTAGCAGAAGTATCTAAGGTTTATTTTGCTGTAAATGATTTAACATATCTTGAAAAAGGTGGAAGAATAGGAAGGGCTTCATCTATAATTGGAGGACTTTTGAAGATTAGACCAGTTTTAAAGCTTGAAGATGGAGAGGTAACTCTTGAGAGCAAGACGCTTGGAGATAGAGGTGCTCTCTCTTATATAGAAAAAATAATAAGGACAGAGGCAAAGAAAAACAGTATTTTACTTTATACAGGCTGGGGTGGAACTAATCAGGAACTACTAAATACTGATAGTTTAAAGAAGGAAGCAGATTCTCTTAGAAAAGTTGACTATAAAGGAAGAATTGAAATTGGAGCCACAATAGGAAGTCATGCAGGGCCAGTTTTTGGGGTTGGAATAATATCTAAAGTGAGATAAAAGAATAAGGGACTGTTGCAAAACAATGGTCCCTTTTGTTGCTTAAGTATATTTTTTTATTTTATTTTTAAGGAGGTAAATATGAAATTTTCTAGTTACTTGAATCCAAAATATATTTTTACAGATTTAAAAGCAACAACAAAAGAAGATATAATAGTTGAAATTTCAGAAAGAGTTGCAAAAGAGAATAGTTATTTTAAAAGCAGGAAAAGTGAAATAATTGAAAGTATTATAAAAAGAGAAAACGAAATTTCAACTTGTATGGGAGAAGGAATATTTATACCTCATGCGAGACTTAGAGATTTTGAAGATTTTATAATAGCTGTTGCTATTTTAAAAGATGGAATAGAAGGGGAGATAGCTGCAACTCATGAGAAGGATACTATAAAAATTGTATTTTTAATTGTTTCAGACGTTTTAAAAAATAAAAATATTTTAAAATCAATGAGTGTTATTTCAAGGATAGCATTAAAACATCCAGAGATACTTGAAGAATTAAAGACGGAAAAAAATATAAAGAGAATAATAGAGCTTTTAAATTCGGAAGATATAGAAATTGAGCATAAAATAATTGCAGAGGATGTTTTAAGTCCAAATATAAAACCTGTTTTTAAGGAAGATACTTTGGAAGAAGTTGCAAAAAGATTGATTCTTGAACGTGAAAGTTCCTTTCCAGTAGTTGCTAAAGATGGAAGGCTGTTAGGAGAAATAACGGAAAAAGAATTGATTGACTTTGGAATGCCTGATCACCTTTCATTACTAAAGGATATTAATTTTTTAACGGTAGGAGAACCTTTTGAAGATTATCTTCTAAATGAAACTACAACAACAATAGAGAATATTTATAGGAAAGAAATAAGACATCTATTAATAGATCCTAAGACACCTATTATGGAAATATGTTTTAAAATGGTTGTGGATGGAGTTCATAGACTTTATGTAGTTGATGAAAATAAGAAATATTGTGGGATGATAAAAAGGTCAGATATAATAAAGAAAGTTTTACATATATAGATATAAGAGGAGAAATTATGTTGTTGATATTGGGAATAGTTATTTTTATAACTGTATTTTATTGTATAATAACTGAAAAAATAGCTTCCCCATGGGCAACTATGGCTGGAGGGCTAGCTATGTCATTAATTGGCATAATGAAGGAAGAAGATGTTTTAGAGGCTATTTATGGTAGATTAGAAATATTATTTTTATTAATTGGAATGATGATGATGGTATTGTTAATATCAGAAACAGGAGTATTTCAATGGTTTGCAATAAAAGTCGCCCAATTAGTCAGAGGAGAACCCTTTAAATTGATAGTTTTATTATCTATCATAACAGCTATATGCTCTGCTTTTTTAGATAATGTAACTACAATTTTACTTATGGCGCCAGTTTCTATATTATTAGCAAAGCAATTGAAACTAAATCCTTTTCCTTTTGTTATAACAGAGGTTATGTCAGCTAATATAGGAGGTCTTGCTACATTGATTGGAGATCCTACTCAACTAATAATAGGTTCAGAAGGAAAATTAAGCTTCAATGAATTTTTAATAAATACTGCACCAATGTCAGTTATTTCTATGTTAATGCTTTTAATTACAGTCTATTTTATGTATGCTAAAGATATGAAAGTATCTAATGAGTTAAAAGCCAAAATAATGGAATTGGATTCTTCAAGAACACTTAAGGACATAAAATTATTAAAACAGTCGATTTTGATTTTTTCCTTAGTCATTATCGGGTTTATATTAAATAATTTTGTTGATAAGGGTTTAGCTATAATATCTTTGTCAGGAGGTATATTTTTATCTTTGATAGCTAAAAGAAGCCCCAAGGAAATGTTTGAGGGAGTGGAATGGGAAACATTATTTTTCTTTATAGGACTTTTTATGATGATAAGAGGAATAGAGAACTTAGGAATAATTCAATTTATAGGTGATAAACTAATACAGTTAACAGAGGGAAATTTTAATCTAGCCACAATCTCCATTATGTGGATTTCATCTGCTTTTACTTCGATTATAGGGAATGTAGCAAATGCTGCAACTCTTTCAAAGATTGTAAAAATTATGGAACCTAGTTTTAGATATATAGAGAGTACAAAAGCATTTTGGTGGGCTTTGTCTTTTGGTTCCTGTTTAGGTGGGAATATGACAATTTTAGGTTCGGCAACTAATGTTGTAGCAATAGCAGCTTCTTCAAAAGCTGGATGTAAGATAGATTTTATAAAATTTTTAAAATTTGGGAGTATAATAGCTATACAAAATCTAATTGTAGCCACAATTTATTTGTATATTAGATATTTATAAAATATTAAAGAAGGAAAGAGGGAAGATAGTAAATATTATATGAATTTGTTATAAAACAAGAAAACATTATTACAGAGGATAGGTATGAAATTTTTAAAATTTGATGAGATAGATTCAACAAATAATTATTTAAAAGAAAACATAAGTAACTTTTCTAATTTTGATATTGTGTCAGCAAAAAATCAAAGTTTAGGTAGAGGAAGAAGAGGAAATAAGTGGGTTTCTTCGGAGGGAATGGCTCTCTTTAGTTTTTTACTAAAACCAGATAAAAAATTAGAAATTAAAAATTATACAAAATTACCTTTAATAGCAGGAATAGCAACTTTAAAAGCACTTGAAAAAATAGAAGAAAATAAATATCAATTTAAGTGGACTAATGATATTTATTTAAATAATAAAAAATTATGTGGTATCCTTGTTGAAAAAGTTGAAAATGATTTTATAATAGGAATAGGAGTAAATGTAAACAATAAAATTCCAAAAGAGATTGAAGAGATAGCCACAAGCTTAAACGGGAAATATGACATAGATCAAGTTATTTTAAAAATAGTAGAAGAATTTTTTTTCTATTATGATAGATTTATTCAAGGACAGTGGATTGAGATATTAAGTGAAATAAACTCTTATAATCTTTTAAAAAATAAAAAAATTAGGCTGAGTGCTGGAGATAAAAAATACGATGGATTAGCTCTTGATATTTTAGAAGACGGGAGCTTAGAAGTAAAAATAGGAGAAGAATTTAAAAATTTTAATGCTGGGGAAATAAGTATAGAAAAGGGATTTATTTGATGAAGGAAAAAGTAGTATTAGGTATGAGTGGAGGAGTGGATTCTAGTACAGCTGCCTATCTTTTAAAAAGAAAAGGCTATGAAGTTATAGGAATAACTTTAAATCAATATCAAAATGGGATAAGTAAGGACGCAGAAGATGCAAAAGAACTTGCAAAGAAATTAGGGATAGAATATCACACAATTAACATATATCAGGAATTTCAAAATAAAGTGATTAATTATTTTTTAGATACTTACAATTCTGGAGAAACTCCTTCCCCCTGTATAATATGTGATGAAGAAATAAAATTTAAAACACTTTTTCAGATAGCTGAGGAATACAAAGCTGGATATGTAGCTACAGGACATTATACATCAGTAGAATATAATGAAAAATTTTCTAAACATCTGTTAAAAGGAGTTCATAGTATAATAAAAGATCAATCATATATGTTGTATAGACTAGATTCAGAAAAATTAAAGAGACTTCTGTTTCCATTGCAAAATTATTCAAAAACTGAGATTAGAAAAATTGCTGAAGAAGCTGGAATAGAACTTTATGATAAAAAAGACAGTCAAGGAATATGTTTTGCAAAGGAAGGTTATAAAAAATTTTTAAAAGATAAATTAGCTGAAAAAATAAAAGAGGGATTTTTTGTAGACAAAAAAGGAAATATTTTGGGAAAACATGAGGGCTATCAACTTTATACACTTGGTCAAAGAAGAGGGTTGGGAATTAATTTTTCAAAGCCAGTTTTTATAACAGATATAAGAGCTGAGAAAAATGAAATAGTATTAGGAGAATACGAGGAACTTCTAGTAAAAGAGATAGAATTAGTTAATTATAAATTTAATGTAGCTCCAGAATTTTTAGTTGGAATGAGATTATTAGGAAGAGCTAGATTTTCAAGTTATGGTTTTTATGGAAGTATTTATTTAAAGAATAAAAAAATATATTTTAGATATGAAATTGAAAATACACATAATGCTGATGGTCAACATTTGGTAATATTTTATGATAATTTTGTTCTTGGTGGTGGAATAATAAGGAGGATAAAGTGAAATTTTTTAAAAATTTATTTTCTAAATTAAACACAGAAAAAAACTTAGACTTAGATACTGTTGGTGATGATATGTTATTAGTAATTGCTAAGGAGTATATAGAAGCTTTAGGAGGTAAAGAAAATATAAAAAATATATATTCTTGTAGTACAAGATTGAGAGTATGTTTAAAAGAGAACAAAATAGAAAAGGACAAACTTATTGAAAAGGGAGCTAAAAAAATTATAGATTTAGATGATTTTAATTATCAGATAGTTATTGGAGAGAAAGCTATAAAATTAGAAGAGAATATAAATAGATATTTAAGGTGAGGTATGGATATTAAATTAAAAATTGATGAATTAAGAAAAAAAATAAAAGAATATAACAACATTTATTATGGAGAAGGAGAAAGCCCGATATCAGATTATGAGTATGATAAGTTATTGGAAGAGCTAAAAAAATTGGAAGAAAAATATCCAGAATATAGAGATGAAAATTCGCCAACTTTAAAAGTTGGAACTAGTGAGAAAAATTTAAAATTTCAAAAAGTGGAGCATGAGCATCCTATGCTTAGTCTAGCTAATAGCTATAATAATGGAGAAATTTTAGATTTTATAGAGAGAATAAAAAGAAGATTAATTAAGGAGAAAAAATTAACTTATTGCTTGGAAGTTAAATTAGACGGACTTTCTATAAGTTTAATTTACAAAGAAGGTAGACTTATAAGAGCTGTTACACGGGGAGATGGCTATATAGGTGAAGATGTAACAGAGAATGTTATGCAAATAGAAAGTGTGGCAAAAGTTTTATCCCAAAAAATAGACATAGAAATAAGAGGAGAAATAGTTCTACCAATAGATAATTTTAAAAAGTTGAATCAAAATAGGTTGGAAAGAGGAGAAGAACTTTTTGCAAATCCAAGAAATGCAGCGAGTGGAACCCTAAGACAACTTGATTCAAGTGTTGTTAAAGAAAGAGGGTTGGATGCATATTTTTATTTTTTAGTAAATGCTGAAAAATATGGTTTAAAAAATCATAGTGAAAGTATAAAGTTTTTAGAAGACTTAGGAGTGAAGACAACAGGGATTTTTGAACTTTTAGAAGAAGAAAAAGTTATAAAACAGAGAATAGAATATTGGGAAAAGGAAAGATATCAACTGCCATACGAAACAGATGGCTTGGTCTTAAAAGTAAATAATATAGCTTTATGGGAAGAAATAGGATATACGAGTAAAACACCCCGGTGGGCTATTGCTTATAAATTCCCAGCCAGTCAAGCAAGTACTAAACTTAATTCAGTAACTTGGCAAGTGGGAAGAACAGGAAAGTTAACACCAGTTGCAGAGTTGGAAGAAGTTGAATTATCTGGAAGTAGAGTAAAAAGAGCAAGCTTACATAATATAAGTGAAATACAAAGAAAAGATATTAGAATAGGTGATAGAGTTTTCATAGAGAAAGCTGCGGAGATAATACCTCAAGTTGTTAAAGCAATAAAAGAGGCTAGAAATGGAGATGAAAAAGAAATTGAGGAACCAACTAATTGCCCTGTTTGTAATAGTGAATTAAAAAGAGAAGATGGTCTTGTAGATATAAAATGTGTAAATAGAGAGTGCCCGGCTAAAATACAGGGAGAGATAGAATATTTTGTATCAAGAGATGCACTTAACATAACAGGGTTAGGCTCTAAAATAGTAGAGAGATTCCTTGAACTGGGATATATAAAAGATGTTTCAGATATTTATAATTTAAAAAATTATAGAAAAGAAATAGAAAAACTAGAAAAAATGGGAGAAAAAAGCGTAGAAAATTTACTTACTTCAATAGAGCGTAGTAAGGAGAGAAGCTATGATAAAATTATTTACTCCTTAGGAATTCCATTTATAGGTAAGGTTGCTTCTAAAATATTAGCTGATGCAAGTAAAAATATTGAAAACCTGATGAAGATGACTTTTGAAGATTTGGTAAATATTGACGGTATTGGTGAAATTGCAGCAAAAGAAATAAAGGAATTTTTTAGTTTAGAAAAAAATAAGTTATTGATAGAAAAATTAAAGGAAAAAGGATTAAAGTTTGAAATAGAAAAAAGTAAAAAAGAGGAAAGTACTAGTATATTTTCAGGCAAAAATTTTCTTTTTACAGGAAGCTTGAAAAACTTTACAAGAGAAGGAATAAAAGAAGAAATAGAGAGATTAGGTGGTAAAAATTTAAATGCGGTGAGCAAAAATTTAGACTACTTAATAGTGGGCGAAAAAGCAGGAACTAAACTTAAGAAAGCTCAAGAATTAGGCACAGTAAAAATTCTAACAGAAGATGAATTTATTGCTTTAAAACTTGACTTAACTAATAAAATTGACTAAGGCAGTAAATTATGTTAAAGTATAAAATGATAAAATTTTGAAAAGAGAGGAAAAAAATAATGATAAGTGCTTTATTGAAAAAGATTTTTGGAACAAGAAATGATAGAGAAATCAAATCTTTGACAAAAGTAGTAGAGAAAATAAATGCTTTAGAACCAGAGTATGAAAAGTTATCAGATGATGAATTAAAAGATAAAACAAGAATTTTTAAAGAAAGATTAGCTAAGGGAGAAACATTAGACGATATATTAGTTGAAGCTTTTGCGACAGTTAGAGAAGTTTCAAAAAGAGTTTTAGGACTTAGACATTATGATGTTCAAATGATTGGAGGTATAGTTTTACATCAAGGGAAAATTACGGAGATGAAAACAGGAGAAGGAAAAACTCTTGTTGCAACATGTCCTGTATATTTAAATGCACTTACAGGTAAGGGAGTACATGTAATTACAGTTAATGACTATCTAGCTAAAAGAGATAGAGATCAGATGTCAAGATTGTATGGCTTTTTAGGCTTGAGTTCAGCAGCTATAGTAAATGGACTTTCCACACAGGCAAGAAAAGATGCATACGATTCAGACATTACATATGGTACTAATTCTGAATTTGGTTTTGACTATTTGAGAGATAATATGGTATCTAATTTAAAAGAAAAAGTTCAAAGAAAGTTAAATTACTGTATAGTTGACGAGGTGGATTCAATACTTATAGATGAGGCAAGGACACCTCTTATAATATCTGGAGCAGCAGAGGACAGAGTAAAATGGTACCAAATTTCTTTTCAAGTTGTATCTATGTTGACTAGAAGCTTTGAAACAGAAAAAATTAGAAATATAAAAGAAAAAAAGGCTATGAATATTCCTGATGAAAAATGGGGAGACTATGAAGTTGATGAGAAAGCAAGAAATATAGTTCTTACTGAAAAGGGAGTAAAAAAGATAGAGAAATTATTGAAGCTTGAAAATTTATATTCACCTGAACATGTAGAGTTGACACACTACTTAAACCAAGCCTTAAAAGCTAAAGAATTATTTAAAAGGGACAGAGATTATTTAGTAAAAGAAACTGGCGAAGTTGTAATAATAGATGAATTTACTGGAAGAGCTATGGAGGGTAGAAGATATTCTGATGGTTTACATCAGGCTATAGAAGCCAAAGAAGGAGTAAATATAGCCAGTGAAAATCAGACTTTAGCAACAATAACTCTTCAAAACTACTTTAGAATGTATGAAAAATTAGCTGGAATGACAGGAACAGCTGAAACTGAAGCCACAGAATTTGTCCACACATATGGATTACAGGTTGTTGTTATACCAACAAATTTGCCAGTCATAAGAAAAGATCATGCAGATTTAGTTTATAAAACAAGAAAAGAAAAAATCAATGCAATTATAGCAAGAATAGTGGAATTATATGAAAAAGGACAGCCTGTTTTAGTTGGGACGATATCTATAAAGAGTTCTGAAGAGCTTTCAGAGCTTTTAAAGGCAAAAAAAATTCCGCATAATGTATTGAATGCTAAATTTCATGCTAAGGAAGCAGAAATAGTAGCACAGGCTGGTAGATATAAAGCAGTAACTATAGCAACGAATATGGCAGGTAGAGGAACAGATATAATGCTGGGAGGAAATCCAGAATTTATGGCATTATCTGAAGTAAATTCAAGAGATGATGAGAGATTTAAACAGGTATTTGAAAAATATCAAATTCAATGCTTAGCAGAAAAAGAAAAAGTATTAGCTCTAGGGGGGCTTTTTATCCTAGGAACTGAAAGACATGAATCTAGAAGAATAGATAATCAATTGAGAGGAAGGTCAGGAAGACAAGGAGATCCAGGAGAGTCAGAATTTTATTTATCACTTGAAGATGATTTGATGCGTTTATTTGGTTCTGAGAGAGTAATGCTTTGGATGGATAAATTAAAGCTTCCAGAAGGAGAACCAATAACACATAAAATGATAAATTCAGCAATAGAAAAAGCACAAAAGAAAATAGAAGCTAGAAACTTTGGAATCAGAAAGAATTTATTAGAATTTGATGATGTGATGAACAAGCAGAGAACTGCAATCTATGAAAGTAGAAATTCAGCACTGGCTATAGATAACTTAAAAGATAAAATTTTGGAAATGTTAAAAGAAAATGTCTATGTTAAGGTTCTGGAGAAATTTTCTGAAGAGATGAAGGAAGACTGGGATATAGATGGTTTAAATGAGTATCTAGATGACTATTATGGTTATGAAGAGGAAGATGACAAAGATTATTTAAAGCATACCAAAGAAAGTTATGCGGAAAGAATTTTTAATAAACTAGCGGAGAAATACGAAGAAAAAGAAAAAGAAGTGGGCTCAGATTTTATGAGAAAGCTTGAAAAATATATCCTATTTGAAGTTGTTGATAACAGATGGAGAGAACATTTAAAAGCTCTTGATGGTTTAAGAGAAAGTATATACTTAAGAGCTTACGGACAAAGAGATCCAGTAGTAGAATACAAGCTTTTATCAGGGCAAATTTTTGAACAGATGATAAGAACTATACAGGAGCAAACAACATCTTTTCTGTTTAAAGTAGTAATAAGAAATGAGGAAGAGAAATCAGAGGTAGAAACAATTTCGGAAGATAATCAAATAGTTTCTGAAGGGACATGTTCATGTGGTAGTGGAAAGCCATATGAAAAATGTTGTGGAAGATAAAGGAGGAAATATATGAAAAAAGTTTTATTAGGATTGTCATTAGTAATATTATTTTCATCTTGTACGGGTGCAAAAACGAACAAGAGCATTCTTGCAGAAAAATATTCAATAGATAAGTCGGCAGCTAAGGACTGGGAAAGAACAATAGCTGAAGTAATAATTAGTGAAGCTGAACTTCCAGATTGGTTTGGAGAAGAAAACCCTTTAATGAATTTAAGAAAACATGGGAAATTGACAGATAAGGATTTGTACTTCTTAGAGTCTTTAGGAAAAAGAGATGAAAGTCAAATAACAGATGAAGAATATGGAAAATTTTTAGATATATTAACTGGTTATGTAAATGGTCTTCCAAGAAAGTTTGTTTTAGATGATACTAATATAAAAGATCCTAAAGGACTAGTTACTTATATGGTAAGGTCAGCAAATTCACAAGCAGACAATCCTTCAAAATATATAAAGGAAGTTGTTGCTGATAAATATGAATGGGATCAAATTATAGCATGGTCTCAAAAGAATGACTTAGATAAAAAAGAAGTAAGAAAATTAAGAAAACTTTTGAATACTTTCATGAAAAGAGATAACTTTTTTAATCCTCAAGTTTGGTTCAGTCAAGAAATTTCAGAGAGAGTCGTGCAAATTAAAGATTTAAATGATAAAAAATCTCAAAAATCAAAGTTGGAGCTTAATAATATAAATGCTAAGGCTATGTATATAGCATATTCAGAATATTTTTCTAAGCTTGATAGATGGAGTAAATAATAAAATCAAAATGGGCTGCTGCAAATCTTTAAATGCAACAACCCATTTTTTAGTGTTTTAATTATTTTTTAAAATTTTAATTCTAAACCTATTTTATATATAGGCTTTGTTTTAGAATACATAAAATTTTGCATATCTTTTTGAGTATCTCTATATTTAAACATATCATAAGCTATACCTGCTAAAACATTTACCTCAGTATTTCCCTGTCTGTATACATTATATGAAGCAGTAAGAGAAGTTTCTAGAGATGATCTTATGCTATCATGAGGGATATGTGTCATCAAATCAAAAGTTAAAGAGAAATCTTTATTAAAATCGTATTTTGCAGCTCCTCCTATTCTCACAGTTCCAGCTCTAAATCTTCTTTGGCTATTCTTTCCTGCATCAGTAGAAAACTGATATGAAAAATCAAAAAGAGAAATTTCAAATTTAGGAGTTAAAGTAAAGTTATCAACAAATTTAAAGTCATACCCAAGTCCAAATCTATGAAAAACATATTTGTGTTTAGTATTTATTTTTTCTCCAGCATAAAGTTGCGTGCTATGAGTGATAAGATCCTTTTTTAAAATAGAATTTCCTTTAAAAGTCTTATGGTTTAAATTGTAATATAAACTTAATTTATCCCATTTTGCTGTAAGAGTTAAATCAGGATAAGAAATATTGTCTATTCCTAATTCATCAAATTCAGGTCTTTTTTCAGAAGTAGTACCAAATTGTCCACCTTTAGGTATTTGTACATATCCATCAATAGAACCAAAATTATGGAAATATTTTACAGAATAAGACTTAGGTAATTTTGGATCAAAATCAAAAGAATAAGCTGAAACAGATAAAAGTGTAGCAGCAAATAAAAGAGTTTTCTTCATTATATAACCTCCTAGAATTATTTGTTTAGATTATAACATATAAAAAAATTATATAGAATGAAAAAATAAAAAAATTTTAAAAATTTTTTTAAACTTTTTCAAAAAACTCATCGTCTAAAAAGTATAAGAAACAAAAAATTTTTTTCTCTCCCCCCAGAAAGAAAAAATACCCACCTTGATTTAAAATCAAGGTGGGAAACTCCCAGAAACAAGGGGAATTAAAGTAATAATAAATAATCAAATATAAATGCTAATCCCATTCTAAAGAAGTCCAAAAATGAAAGGACTTTTTTTGTTGGGAAAAAAAGGTATTTACAAAATATTAAAATTGTAGTATACTGTCTTCAATGGGAAACATCTTTAAAGATGTAAAAAAAATTAATAAAAAAAAGGGGAGATCTAATTATGAAAAAATTAGCATTAGTATTAGGTTCTTTATTAGTAGTAGGAGCTGCAGCATCTGCTAAAGAAGTTATGCCTGCTCCAGTAGTAGTACCTGAAAAAGTAGTAGAAATAGTTGAAAAACCTGTAATAGTTTACAGAGACAGAGAAGTTACTCCAGCTTGGAGACCAAACGGATCAGTAGATGTGCATTTGAGAAACAAAGGAGAAATTGAAGGACATAAAGCTACAGAAAAAGATTGGGATGGTTCTAACTGGAATACAGAATTAAGAGCAAAAACAAGTGTAAACTTCACAGAAAATCAAAACTTAACTGTAGAATACAGAGATAAATTTGGTTTAAAAAGAGATGGAGATCTAAATAAAGGAGATCATCATTCAAGAACTGAATTAAAACATACTTATAAGTTTGGAAATTTAGGAGCTAGCAAAGTAAATGCTAGAGTAGAAACTAAATTTAGACATGGAAAGAACAAATTTGTAGAGTTCAAGCCTGTATTTGATTTTTCAGAATATTTCTTTAAAAATGACTATGTAAAGGCTACAGCTTTAGAATTAGCACCTTTCTATAGATATACTTGGTCATATAATGATAGACATGCAAATATGTATGGTTTGTTTGCTAATGCAGAATTTGAATTACCTTATGGAGTAAGTTTCCAAGCAGAGTTTGATGATGGTATTTATGTGTATTCAAAAACTAATAGAACTGAAGATAAACCAGTTGATGCTGATTTAACTGCTAAATATGGTAATGTTGAATTCACTTTAAAGAAAGAATTCACTTTATATAAACAAGGAAAACATAATTTAGGTTTAGAGTTAGAAGGAGTATATGCAACTAATTGGGCATGGTCTAGATCTGATAGAGGTAGTATAGCTGCTGCTGGTACTGAAAGAGCTAATGGAAAGAAAGAAAGATGGGGAGGATATGAAGCTAAATTTGATCCTCATTTCAATTACAGTTTCCAAGCTACAGACTTTGTAAAATTATATACAAGAGTTGGTGCTGAATTTGTAAATAGAAGTGTTGGAGAATCTGAATCTTCTACAAATAGACATGGAGCTAAACATTGGAGATGGCAACCTTATGTAAGAGTTGGTGCTAGAGTTACTTTCTAATCCTTTCTTAGCATAGGTTAAAAATCAAAAATAAATAATTAAAGCCGTGAAAATTTCACGGCTTTTTTTTGTTACAATTTTTTAATGGTAAATACTTTGAATAAAAATTTTAGGCTCTATGTCAAATGGTGTTGATGAAAAAATCAAATAAATTTTTATGTAGTTCCAGAAAAA
>NZ_JAUMYY010000074.1 GCF_030528405.1 Fusobacterium sp. | reverse complement strand
AATTTTCTATTTTATAATTTTTCACTTCATAACTTTCTCTACTTGTTACAACACCATTTTTTGTTTCTGTTTTCATAATTACTGTATCATCAGGTCTCACAGAACCTTTTTCTCCATAACGTTTTGCTTCATCCCCACCTTTGAATGAAGTTTGCTCTTGCACTGTTACATTTTCATTATTTTTGTATTTTTCTTTAAGAAATTCATGAATATCTTTTTCAGATTCCTTATAACTTGGTCTTTTTTCTTTAGAGTTTAGTTTTATTTCTTCCTGATTTTTATTTGAAGGTTCTTTAACTTTTTCAGAATCTTTACTTCTATTGCCTATTGCATTTACAATAAGCATTGCTTTAGCTCCACCTGTCCCAATTACAGGTAAAGTTATTACCTTTCCTCCAACACCTACTGCTTCTCCTGTTGCTACTACTGCTTGTGCTGTTTCTGGAAGAGTTATTCTTCCTCCTCCTATTTTATTTGGTATAGTTATACTTGCTATAGAACCTACAGCTGTATCTATAATCCCTTTAGCATTTGTTTCTGAATCTGTCCTTCTTTTTAAGACATCCTCCACTTTTCCATATTGTACTTCACCTGGATTAAACTCATACAATTGTTGAGAAATTGTAGTTCCTATTCCTGTTTGTATTAGATTTAAGAGATTTATTCTACTTACAATTGCATTGCCGACTGAGCTCAAATACTTTTCATTTTTCCAATCTTCTTTAGATTTTTTATGATATTTTACAACTGCATCCTTAGCTTTTACAATATCATTTGAAAGATTTTCTCCCCAACTTTTAGACTTAGGGATTGCTATTATATTTATTCCTTCTTCTCTACTAACTGTTACAATATAGTTATTATCTGGATCTGCCTTACTAAGTTCTTTTGCTTGTTTAGATAGCTCAGAAATTATTTCGGAATTTTTTCCTTCTTGAGAAAATTTATAACTATCTGTATATTCTATTTTATAATGTCCATCTATAAATTCCTTAATAAATAGCCCAAGATTTAACTTAGGCTATCTATAAAAAATTTATTTTTTCTTTCTTCCTTTTTCTATCCAAACTAAATCACTGATATCTAAATCATATTCAGGAGGTGAACTGGGACTTCCATATGGTAATCTATATTTTTCTTTATTTTTTATTATTGATTTACCTATATATACTCCTCCTCCTGCTATCATCATATTTTTTAACATCGCCTTTTTAAGTTCTTTAAAAATTAATTGTCGTGATTCTGTTTCTGCTACTGTTGAAAGTTCGCCTCTTATCACACAATTTGTTCCTTCATATACTCCTGAAGGAATAAATTGTAAAATTCCCTTTTCATCTCCTACTCTATACGAAATTCCTCCTGCTATTAATTCTATTTCTCTACAATAAAATTCTTCCTTTTTCAATCCTATCATATATATATCTCTATAAGACTTCACAGTCCCAATATTTGGAAGTTCTTCTATACTATTATATATTTTAAGTTTAGATTCTTCATATATAGTGTCCAATACATATTGTAAGCCTCCTAGTTTTTTTTCTACCTCCTTTATACTCTCTATAAAATCTTCTTTTAAAGCACGAAAATATAATCCTTTTCCTTTCACTTTATTCCTCCATTTATTATTTATTTCTAAATGTTTTTTCTATTTGTTTTAATATATCTTCTAAATTTGATGCTCCTGTTCCTTTAGGAATTGTAATCAATTCTGGATTATTAAGCCCTTCTCTTGTAATCTTTATATTAATTAAATCAGCTGCTTTTGCTTCTCTATTAGTCAATAACCCTGTTTTTTTATAAGTATCTACAGTATTTATTCTTACTGTTACATCTTTGCCATTTATATTTTTCGATAAAGTTACATCTATATAGTTCCCCCCTTTAGAGCTACCTTTTACTTTATTTAGTGCCTCAATATATTCTTCTTTTCTTCCAGCACCTCCAATATGTTTCCAATCTAAACTTTCTCCCAGTTCTGCTATTTCTTTATTTTGCAATCTAATTTCTTCCTTTCCTAGTCTTCCTCCTTTTTTTGCTTCAGGAGTTTTTGAAGAACTTTCTACATCCTTTAAATTATCTCTTTCAGTATTTTCTAGTAAATTTTTACCTACAATTGTATATACTGAGCCTGATTTCATTCCTCCTGCTATTTCTTTTGCTATTACTGAAAAA
>NZ_JAUMYY010000031.1 GCF_030528405.1 Fusobacterium sp. | reverse complement strand
GGTATTTGCCAAGCAATATATAGAGGAGAGAAGCTAGTGCTTCTCTTTTTTTTTTTAGGAAATTATAAAATGAATTTCAAGTCTTCATTTTTGAAAAAAATATAAAATATTTTTTTAGAATTAGAATTAAAGAGAGAAAACAAGTTTTTTTGCATTACAAAAAACCTAATGGACTCATTAGGCTTTTTATGTATATAAAATATGGATTCGTCTTCCGTACCAGCGAATGCTGATGTAAAACTCTTTCTTCTTCTTTGAATTTCTGTAGTTTCCAGATTGAACAACATGTAATACGATATGTTTCCATTGATTTGTAATAACATCTACGGAAAAGTAGTTGAATTTTTTCATTGCTCAGAAAAAAAGTGTTGAGTAGATTAGGGAAATAATTCATCAATATCAAAAAGCATATATCCTCTTTTTTCTTTATTGTTGTATTAATCTTTTTTATAATAGAAAAAACAGGAAGTTCAAAAAAATAATATATTTTCATCTATTGAGTGTAAAGAATCAAATTTTTTACAAAACAGTTTTTCATCGTATTCTCAAATATTATATTTTTAAAAATAGAAAATAAGAAAATTACTGGAAAATATTTTATAAATGAATTAATACTGAAGTCAAAATAATAATACCAAGAAATAAAAAAATATAATCGATTTTAAATTTTCTATAGTTATGAACAGAAAAAATCTCTTCATTCTTTATAAAAACTTGCAATTTTTTAGAAAATATGATAAAATTTAAAAATTCTAATGTAAATAATAAGGAGGAACATACATGAAGAAATATATTCTTGGAATTTTATTGTGTATGTCCATATTTTCTTTTTCTAAATCTTTAGATCAAGCTTTGAATAATATAAAAATAACACAGGCTAAAGATTTTGAACAAATAAAAAATAAAGGGAAAAAACAAATTTTTATAGAAGTTCTTATACCTATTATAGATAAAATTAAAGCAGAAATTAATAAAGAAAGAAATTATATTGAAATGTTATTAGAAAAAGAAAATTTGGACGAAACAGAAAAAAAATATTTAGAAGATATGTATTCTAAATATAATGTAAAATCGTCTAAAATAGATGATTTACTTAATAAAATGATAATTCCCCCAACTTCTTTTATTTTAGCACAAGCTTCACTAGAAAGTGGATGGGGAAGATCAAAAGTAGCAGTTGAAGGAAATAACTTATTTGGAATGAGATCAACTTTAAAAGATCCTGTTAGAGCTGTAAAAGTAGGAACAAAAGATTTCTATAAGAGATATGATAATATTGAGGCTTCAGTTAAAGATTATATAATGACTCTATCAAGACATAAGAGCTATGTTAGTTTAAGAGGTGGAATAAATAGTGGAAAGAATTCTATCGAATTAGTTAAACTTTTAGGAAATTATTCTGAAGTTAAAAATATTTATGAGCAAAGATTAACACAGATAATAAAAAAGAATGATTTACAAAGACATGATTAAAAATATTTTTTTCTAAAGGCTATTGCAAATTGATGATTTTTACCATTAATTTGCAATAGCTTTTTTTCTTTTGAAACTTAATTATTTAATTTGTAACAGCCCCTTTAATAATAAAATTTAATTTTTAATCATTCCAACATTCAGTATTTTTTAAGTCAGTTATATTTTTTGCAAAAAATACAGGATTTTTTCCAGCTTTTCTTTGATTATAATAATCTTTAATAACGGACATTGCAGTAGGAGAAAGTAAAGTTATAACTACAATATTTATAAGAGCCATTATTCCCATAAAAGCATCTCCAATATCCCAAACAAGTCCTAATGGAACAACAGCTCCAATATAGACAAACATAATAACAAGAACTCTGAAGATAAACATAGTGATTTTATCTTTTAGTAGAAATTCAAGATTAACTTCTCCATAGTAATAATTGCCTATAACTGAGCTGAAAGCGAATAAGAAGATACAAGCTGTTATAAAATGTTGTCCCCAGTTTCCAATAGAATATGAAAGAGCAGCTTGAGTTAGTTGAATACCTTTAAGTCCTACGGTATTATATTCAGGGTAAAGAAGCACTATGAATCCAGTAGCGCTACAAATTAAAATTGTATCTACAAAAACACCAAAAGCTTGAAGAAGCCCTTGTTTTACAGGATGAGAAACATTAGAAGTTGCAGCAGCATTAGGAGCACTACCCATGCCAGCTTCATTTGAGTAAAGCCCTCTTTTTACACCTTGTAAAATTGTAAATCCTAAAGCCCCTCCAGCAAACTGCTTAATTCCAAAGGCACTTTCTATAATTAAAATAAATAAATTTGGTAGCTTTGTAATATTTATAATAAGAACAAAAATAGCAACAATTATATAGGCTATAGACATAATAGGAACAATAGTTCCAGAAAATTTAGCAATTCTATGTACTCCACCAAATATAACAAGGGCTGTAAGAAAAGCAATTATAGCCCCACCAACTTTAACATTCATATTAAATGAAGTTTCAAAGGCTTGTGCAATTGTGTTTGCTTGTATAGTATTAAAAGCAAAAGCGAAAGTTAATAGAACTATAATAGAAAAAATTTTACCAAGCCCTTTCATACCAAGAGCTTTTTCAATATAGTAGGCAGGTCCTCCTTTAAAACCATCTTTGCTTTTTTCCTTATAAACTTGAGCAAGAGTATTTTCAACTAAACTCGTAGCACTACCTAAAATTGCAATTAGCCACATCCAAAAAAGTGCTCCAGGTCCTCCTGTTGCAACAGCTATTGCTACTCCAGCTAGATTTCCAGTTCCTACATGAGAAGCAACACTTATACAAAAAGATTGAAAAGCTGAAACCTGACCTTTGACATTAGATTCCCCATCCTTTAAGGAATTTAATTTTCCTGTGATAAGAGAAAACATATCTCTAAAAAGTCTAAATTGAATAAAGCCAGATTTTAAAGTGAAAAAAGCACCTAAAATAATTAAAAGAGCAATAAGAACATAAGACCAAAGGTAAGTGTTAATAATGTTAACTAAATTGATGATAAATGACATATGTGCATGATAATTATAAAAAATTATCATTTCACCTCCTTATATAAAATTTTATTTAATTGTAATTAAAATATATTTAAACTTAATTCTTGAGAAAGTTCTTCTAAAAGATGCACACCAGCAAGGGAATTGCCTTTTTTGTCAAGTGCAGGGCCAAAAACTCCTATACCCATTTTTCCTGGAACAACTGAGCAAATACCACCACCAACTCCACTTTTTGAAGGAATTCCAACTCTAACTGCAAATTCTCCAGAACTATCATACATTCCACAGGTAACCATAAGGGTTTTAATAATTTTAGCTATTCTAGTTGAAATTATTCTCTCTCCACTTGTAAGGATTCCGTCATTGGCTAAAAATTTAGCAAGCTTTGAAATTGTTTGAGCGGTCCCTTCTATAGAACATTGTTTAAAGTATATATTGAGAGCTTCTCTAACATCTCCTTCGATAATACCTTCTCCCTTTAAAAAATAACCCATAGCAGCATTTCTAAATCCAGTTTCTGCTTCTCCACAGTAAATTTTATAATTTAGATCAAGGGAGTCATCTTCCGTAATAAGTTTAGCGAAATTTATAAGTCTTGTAAATTTATCATGTTCATTTTTTCCTTTTAACATAGAAGCTACAGCAATTGCTCCAGCATTTATCATAGGATTGTAGGGTTTTTTTCTGCTTGAAGTTTCTAGTTTTCTGATAGAATTAAAGGGATCACCACTTGGTTCCATTCCAACTTTTGAAAAAACGAAGTCTTCGCCATTGTCTAATATTGCAAGCATTAAAGAAATTATTTTAGAAATACTTTGAATAGTAAATTTTGAACTATATTCACCAGCAAAAAATTCTTGTCCATCAATAGTTGTTACAAAAACTCCTAAAGAATTTTTATCAGCTTTATCAAGTTCGGGAATATAATTGGCTACAGTTCCTTCAGAAGTGTAAATTTTATTTTTTTTTACCAATCTTTTCAATAAATCTTCCATAATTTTAATCCTACTCCTCATTTAGAATTATATTTTTTTATCCTCATACGAAAATTTTACAAAAAAAATAAAAAAAAGTCAAATATTTCAAATATTAAGATGTAAAAAAATAAAAATATTTAATAAATTTTCTCAAGAAGCATTAAAATTAAAGAAATTTTAATGTATTTATTTTATAAATTAAGCTTTACAAAAAAAAATAGATTAAATATAATAAAATAGTAAATAATTTAAAGAAGGGGGATGAATGATAAATATTTCAAATATTTATTGTATAAGAAAAAATGAAAAAGATACTTATAACAGGATTCGATCCTTTTGGTGGAGAAAAAATAAATCCAGCACTTGAAGTAATAAAAATGTTACCAGAAGAAATACTTAAAAATAAAGTTAAGGTTTTAGAGATTCCAACTGTCTGGAAAAAATCTTTGGAAAAGATAGAAGAACATATAAAACTTTTTGAACCAGATTTTATATTATCAATTGGTCAGGCAGGAGGAAGGGCGGATATATCTATAGAAAGAATAGCTATAAATGTTGATGATTTTAGAATAAAGGATAATGAAGGGAATCAACCTATTGATGAAAAAATATTCGAAGATGGAGAGAATGCTTATTTTTCAACTTTACCTATAAAAGCAATTTTAAAAAAAATGTTAGAAAATAGAATTCCAGCTTCAATCTCAAATTCCGCTGGAACCTTCGTATGTAATCATGTCTTTTATGGACTTAGATATTTAATTGAAACAAAATATAAAAATATAAAGTCGGGCTTTATACATATACCTTATTTACCTGAGCAGGTTTTGGATAAGCCAAATACAGCTAGTATGAATTTAGAAACTATATTGAAGGGAATACAGATAGCAATAGAAACAATTATAGAATGTGATATGGATTTAAAAATTTCCGCTGGAACTATTTGCTAAAAAAGTTTAGCTAGTTCGCTTTTCTTGACTATATTTAGTAAAAATAATATAATATTTAAATAGCAAAAATATTTGAGGAGAATTTTATGGCACTTACAGAGGATGTAGAAGAAACATTAAAACATATGTCAGAATCAAAAGGAGGCTTGTATTTAATTTGTCTTTTTACAGGAATAATAACTGGCTTTGTAGTATCTTTCTATAGATGGGGTTTAGAAAAAGTTTCATACATAAGAGAATATTTTTTTGAAGAATCATTAATAAATAAACCTTTATTGTTTTTAGTAGTGTGGGGAATATTTATAATTATAGGATTTTTAATAGACTTTCTATATAGAAAGTATCCTAGAACTTCAGGAAGTGGTATTCCGCAAGTAAAAGCTTTAATTTTAGGAAAAATGATTTATAAAAAATGGTTTCAAGAATTGCTAGCAAAATTTATTGCAGGAATTCTAAGTATAGGAGCAGGCTTGTCTTTAGGAAGAGAAGGACCTTCAGTTCAATTAGGTTCATACATAGGTTATGGTTTTTCAAAAATTTTTAAAAGAAACTATAAAGATAGAAATTATTTGATAATAAGTGGTTCAAGTGCTGGATTAGCAGGAGCCTTTGGAGCACCTGTTGCAGGAGTTATGTTTAGTATTGAAGAGATTTATAAATACATAAATGGGAAGTTATTGATGTGTGTTTTTTTATCAAGTATAGCTGCTAATTTTGTAGGTAGAAGAATTTTTGGAATTCAGACAGCTTTTAATATAATTATTAATTATCCACTTGAAATAAATTATTATTTACAATTTGTTTTATATATTCTTTTTGGAATTGTAATTGCATTTTTTGGAAAGTTATTCACTTATTCATTGTTAAAGGCACAGGATATTTTCAATGGAGTAAAGGCAGCGAGATGGTTAAAAATCTCAAGTATAATGAGTTTATCTTTCTTTTTATGTATTGTTTTTCCTGAAGTGCTTGGTGGAGGTCATGATTTGGCTGAGAGCTTAGTTCATAGAAAGGAAACAATCATTTTTTTGGGTTTAATATTTGTGCTAAAGCTTATTTTTACTGTTATTTCTTATTCTACTGGTTTTGCAGGTGGAATTTTTTTACCTATGTTAGTGTTAGGTGCCTTAGTTGGGAAAATATTTGGAGAGATAGTTGACTTCTTACTTTTAACAGGAGGAGATTTTACTACACATTTTATTGTTTTAGGTATGGCGGCATATTTTGTTTCAGTGGTAAGAGCACCATTGACAGGAGCAATACTTATTCTAGAGATGACGGGGTCTTTTGTTTTGCTTTTTGCAATTGTAATAGTGTCAGTTGTTTCTTATTATATAACAGAGCTTTTAAAACAGGAACCAATATATGAAATTTTATATGATAGAATGAGAAAAGATGATATTGTAAAAAATCAAAAAAATATGAATAAAACAATAATAAAAATTCATGTTATGGAGGGCTCAGAATTGTCAAGAAAAACCATAACAGAAGCTTTTTCGCTAGATGAGGTACTTGTTGTTTCTATAATAAGAGATGAGATTGAGAAGATTCCTAATGGACATACAGTAATTAAAGCAGGAGATGTTTTGGTAATTTTGTTACCAGAAAATAGAGTTTCTGAAGTAAAGGAAGCCTTAATAAAAAGAGCTTCTGTTGAATAAATGTTTATAAAAAAGAAGGGGATGAGAAGTGGAAAATAAGCATAATTTTATGGAAACTGAAAACATAACTAGATTACTTATAAAATTCTCATTTCCAGCAATGATAGGAATGTTCGTAAACGCTCTTTACAATGTGGTAGATAGAATTTATATAGGAAATATAAAAGAAATTGGTCATTTAGGTATTACAGGTGTTGGCATAAGTTTTCCTATAGTTATATTAATTTTTTCTTTTGCCTTGTTGATAGGAATAGGAGGAGCAGCTAGTATTTCTTTAAGATTAGGAGCTAAACAAAGGGATGAAGCCGAAAGAATACTTGCTGTTGGAGTTTTTTTCTCAACATCTGTATCAATAGCTTTACTATTATTAATTAATATTTTTATGGATGAAATTATAATGTTAATAGGTGGTAGTGAGAAAACTTTTTTTTATGCGAAGTCTTATCTTTTTTATTTAAATTTTGGAGCTCCTGCTGTCATTGTAGGTAACACTTTAAATGCTGCAATAAGGGCAGATGGAAATCCTAAAATGGGGATGATTACCTTGCTTATAGGGGCTATTACCAATATAATTTTAGATCCAATATTTATTTTTTATTTTAAAATGGGTGTAAAAGGAGCTGCTATTGCAACAATAATTTCTCAATATATTTCAGCAGCTTGGACAGTATTTTATTTCAATTCAAGTTTAAGCAGACTAAAACTTCATTTAAAATATATACAATATGACTATAGAAAAATCAAAAAAATATGTACTTTAGGAAGTTCTGCTTTTGCAATACAGATTGGTTTTAGTATAGTTACATATTTTTTAAATAAAACTTTAAGAAGATATGGGGGAGATATATCAATTGGAGCAATGGCTATAATACAATCCATAATCACATTTATGACAATGCCAATTTTTGGAATTAATCAGGGTATTCTTCCTATTCTTGGGTATAACTATGGAGCCAAAAAATATCCGAGAGTTAAGGAAATAATGTTTAAAGCAATGATGTTGGCAACAGTAATATGTGTTGTAGGTTTTTTAATAAGTCAATTGTTTGCATCAAATTTAATAAGAATATTTACTGATAATAAAGAATTAGAAAAATTAACAGTTCGTGGTTTAAGAATATATACGCTGGCATTTCCAATAATAGGTTTCCAAATAATTTCATCCATATATTTTCAGGCTATAGGTAAACCTATAATGAGTTTTCTAATAAGTTCATCCAGACAGATTTTATTTATGATACCCTTGCTTATTATTTTAGGTAAGATTTTTGGACTTGGGGGAATTTGGTATTCAGCAGCAGTCGCTGATACCTTATCATCACTTATAAGTTTTATATTGATAAAAAAAGAATTGAAAAATTTGAAAATTTTAGATAAATTAGAAAATTCTTATTCAGGAATTAGCTAAGAATTGGATGGTTAAAGAAATGCAAAAAAATAAAGAAAATAAAATTTTAAAATCATGGAAGGAACTATCTGCATCTCGAAAGTTAATAATAGGCTTTTTATTTGCTATTGTTTCAGGAACAATGTTATTAAAATTACCTTTTTCTCTTGAAAGAAATCAGGATCTATCAATTTTAGATTCTCTTTTTACAATAGTTTCTGCAATCTGTGTAACAGGTCTTACTGTTGTAGATGTAAGTAAAACTTTTTCCCCAATAGGGAAGACAATAATCTTGGTTTTTATACAGTTGGGCGGCTTAGGGGTTATGACTTTCTCTACAATGATTTTTATTATAATTAATTCGAAAATAAGTTATACTACAAGGGAACTATTAAAAGAGGAAAGAAACTCTGAAAATGTTGGAGGAGTAACTAATTTTATTAAAATATTACTTCTGACAGTTTTCCTAATAGAGTTCGTAGGGGCTGTTATTCTTTTTCTTGAGTTCAAAAAAAATATGACTTTTGAATCTGCCGCTTACTACGGATTATTTCACTCAATATCAGCTTTTTGTAATGCAGGTTTTTCACTTTATAGTGATAGCTTAGAAAGTTTTAAGTCGAATGTAGTAATTAATTTCACAATTTCTTATTTGATAATTTTAGGTGGTCTAGGCTTTGCTGTTATAAGTTCTTTTATTCATGTTATAAGAAAGGGTCAAAATAGATTTAATTTAACGGCAAAAATAAGTTTAACAATGGGTATAATTTTAACTTTTATAGGAATGATATTATTTTTGATATTAGAGTTTAATAATATGGAAACAATTGGAAATTTAAATTTTTTTGAAAAGTTGATGGCAGCTTTTTTTCAAAGTGTAACTCTTAGAACAGCAGGTTTTAATACTGTTAGTTTAGAAAACATAAGACCAGCTACAATTTTTATTTCATATATTCTTATGTTTATAGGGGCTTCTTCTGGCTCAACAGGTGGGGGTATAAAAACTACTACCTTTGCAGTACTTATATTCTATATTATAGGAGTCTTAAGAAAAAAAGAACATATAGAATTATTTAATAGAAGAATAGACTGGGAAATAATGAACAAGGCTTTAGCTATCATTATGATTTCATTAGTTTATATATCTTTTGTTACTGTAACAATATTAGCTTTAGAAAGTTTTCCTTTGGAAAGAGTTTTATATGAGGTTATTTCAGCATTTGCAACGGTTGGTTTAAGCATGAATTTAACAGCTAAACTAGGTGTATTTTCAAAACTATTGATAATATTTACCATGTTTGTTGGAAGATTAGGACCACTTACAATTGCTTTAGCATTTACTGAACAAAAAACAAAAAGTTCTTTAAAATTTCCAAAAGAAGACATTTTGGTAGGTTAAGATAAGGAGAAGATAATAATGAAAGAATTTTTAGTTATAGGATTAGGAAGGTTTGGTAGAGGTATAGCTGAAACACTTTACAAAGCGAATAAAGATGTATTAGGAATAGAGCCAGATGAGGATTTAGCTCAGGAATGTATAAACAATAACATTTTAACAAATGTTGTAATAGGAGATGGCACAGATATAAAATTTCTTCAGGATATAGGGGCAGAAAATTATGATGTTGCATTTGTTTGTATAGGGGAAGTAGAACCTAGTGTGATGGTAACTTTGAATTTAAAAGATTTGGGAGTGAAAAAAATTGTAGCTAAAGCTTCAACTAAAAAACATGGAAAAGTTTTAACTAAGGTTGGAGCAACAAAAATTGTTTACCCAGAGGAATATATGGGAAGAAGAATAGCGGAACTTTCAATGGGAGAGAATATAGTGGAATATTTAAGATTTACTGAAGATTTTATTTTAGCTGAAGTAAAATCTCCTTCGAATTTTTGGAATAAAAATTTAATAGAATGTGATATAAGAAATAAGTACAAATCTAATGTTGTTGCAATAAAAAAATTTGATGGAACTTTTCTTCCTAATCCGATTGCAACAACAATAATAGAAGAAGGAGATATTTTACTTTTGATTACAGACAAGAAAACAGCTCGTTCTTTTGAAGAATTAAGTTGATATATGGAGGAAAAATGCAAGATTATGATATTATAGTTGTAGGTGCAGGGCATGCGGGTTGTGAAGCAGCTCTTGCTGCAGCAAGAATGGGAATGAATACAGCCATATTCACAATCTCTCTTGACAATATAGGCAAGATGTCTTGTAATCCCTCATTGGGAGGACCTGCAAAGTCTCATTTAGCAAGAGAAATAGATGCTCTTGGTGGAGAAATGGGGAAAAATATAGATAAAACTTTTATTCAAATAAGGGTTTTAAATACTAAAAAAGGACCTGCTGTGAGATCATTGAGAGCACAAGCAGATAAAAATGACTATGCAAAAGAAATGAAAAACACTTTAGAAAATACTAAAAATTTAACAGTTATACAAGGTATGGTAAGTGAACTATTAATAACGGAAAAAAATGGTGTAAAAACTATAAAAGGCATAAAAATAAGGGAAGGTTTAGAGTATAGAGCGAAAATTGTTATTTTAGCAACAGGAACATTTTTAAGAGGACTTATACATATAGGAGAAAACAATTTTAAAGCTGGTAGAATGGGAGAATTATCATCAGAGGATTTACCTTTATCAATGGAAAAAATTGGATTGAAATTAGAAAGATTTAAGACGGGAACTCCAGCAAGAGTTGACGCAAGAAGTATAGATTTTTCTGTTTTAGAAGAACAACCAGGAGAAAAAACAGAAATTTTAAAATTTTCAAACTCCACATCTGATGAATGGATAAAAAATAGAAAACAGATATCTTGTTATATAGCTTATACAAATGAAGAGGTACATGAAATTATTAAAAATAATAAAAATAGATCTCCTATGTTCAATGGACAAATTCAAGGTCTGGGACCTAGATATTGTCCTTCAATAGAAGATAAAGTATACAGATATCCTGATAAAAATCAACATCATCTGTTTTTAGAAAGAGAAGGTTATAATACTAATGAAATTTATGTGGGAGGTATGTCCTCATCACTACCTGTTGATGTACAGGAAAAAATGTTAAAAAAAATAAAAGGTTTTGAAAATGTAAAGATTATGAGGTATGCATATGCTATTGAATATGATTATATTCCTCCAGAAGAAATAGATTATAGTTTGGAGAGTAGAAGTATAAAAAATTTATTTCTTGCAGGGCAAATCAATGGGACATCAGGTTATGAAGAGGCTGGTGCTCAAGGTTTAATAGCTGGAATTAATGCAGTTAAGAAGTTAAAAAATCAAGAACCTCTAATTCTTGATAGAGCAGATTCTTATATAGGAACACTTATAGATGATTTAGTTTCTAAAGGAACTAATGAACCTTATAGAATGTTTACTGCAAGGAGTGAATATAGACTATATTTGAGAGAAGACAATGCAGATCTAAGATTGAGTAAAATAGGTTATGAACTAGGTCTGGTTTCCCAAGAAGATTATGAAAGAGTTGAGAAAAAGAGAAAAGATGTTAAATTGATAACGGAAATACTTTCTAAAACAAGTGTGGGTCCCAGTAATTTAAGAGTCAATGAGATATTAGTAAAAAGAGGAGAAAATCCTATTAAAGATGGGACAACATTGATTGAACTTTTGAGAAGACCTGAAGTAAAATTTGTGGACATAAAATACATAGCTGAGAATATAAAAGATTTAGAATTGTCGAAGTATAACTTTGATACAGAATATCAAGTGGAAGTTTGTGTTAAGTATCAGGGTTACATTGAAAGATCTCTAAAAATGATAGAAAAACATAAGACAATGGAAAATAAGAAAATTCCTCATGAATTGAATTATGATGATATAAAAACTATACCTAAAGAAGCAAAAGATAAGCTAAAAAAAGTAAAACCTATAAATATAGGACAAGCTAGTAGAATTTCAGGTGTATCACCAGCAGATATTCAAGCAATTTTGATTTATTTAAAGATGAAGGGGAATTAAAGTGAAGAATTATTTTAGAGAAGGTTTAAAAAAAATAAATTTGACTTATGATGAGGATAAGCTAGAAAAATCTTTAGAATTTTTAAAACTTTTACAAGAGTATAACAGTCATACTAATATAACAGCAATAAGAAACGAAGAGGCAATAATAGAAAAACATTTTATAGATTCTCTACTTTTGCAGTCTTTATTAAAAGATGAAGACAAGAGGTTTATTGACATAGGTACTGGGGCAGGTTTTCCTGGAATGATGCTTGCAATATTTAATCCTCTTAAAAAAATTACTTTAGTAGATTCTATTCTAAAAAAAACTAAATTTTTAGAGCTTGTAGCAAAGTTTTTAAATTTAAGAAATGTTGAAATTATTTGTGGTAGAGCTGAAGAATTAATTGATGGCAGAAGAGAGCTCTATGATATAGGTTTATGCCGGGGAGTTTCAAATTTATCTGTAATATTGGAGTATGAAATTCCTTTTTTAAAAATTGGAGGGCGTTTTCTACCGCAAAAATTAGTTGGAACAGAAGAAGTATTTACAGCAGAAAATGCATTAAAAGTTTTAAATTCTAAAATTTTATATACTCATGAATTTAATTTGCCTTATTCAAATGAAAAAAGATGGATAATTGAAATTCTAAAAGAAAAGAGAACCGATATAAAATATCCAAGAAAAACAGGACTCCCTTTGAAAAAACCACTTTGATTGAAGGAGAATAAATGTTAAATTTTTTAAAAGGAATATCAAAAAATATAAAAATAATAGGCGCTGTATTTTTTACAGTTGCCTTTTTGTGTTTTTTAATAGTTTTTAATTTAGAGAAAAATCTAGAATTTATAACAAAAAAATTTTTAGGTGTAAATTTAAAAATTGAAAAAATAAATTTATCTTTTAACAAAGTTAAACTAGATAATGTAGTAATATATGACAAAAAAAATAGAGTAATGTTAGAACTTCCTTATACAGAATTGGATTATTCACTTTTCAAATTAAGATTAGAAGAATTAAATATAGAATCTCCTAAGATTTTTTTGATAGAAGAAAAAGACGGTTTAAATTTAAGGCAAGTTTTTAAAGAGAATGGTGAGAATAAAAATATAGAAGTAGAAGATGAAAAAAAAGAAGTGGAGGGGAAAGAAGACTATAGACCTAAATCATTGCCAATTGAAAATATAAATTTAAAGAATTTATTATTGAGTTACAGATTTGAAAGAGATGATAAAACTTTTGAAAAAACTTTAAAGGGCTTAAATGCAACAATTAAATCAGGAAAGAATAAAGGAATAATAGTAGAATTAGAATCTTTAGAAAATCTTGAAAAATTTAAAGTGCTTTATAGTAATAAAGATGAACCATATTATTTAGAGCTAAATATAGATGGAATAGATTTATCTTCATATCAAAAATTTATTAGCATGAAAATTCCTAAAATAGAAAAAATTTCAGGTTTATTAAAGTCTGAAGCTATTTTATCATCAAAGCAAAGAGATGGCTATGTAAAATTAAGTTCCTTAGAACTTTATCATAGAGATATTGAAAGTGTTATTAAAGCGGATTTTGAATTGAATCTTGATAAAGAGGATATATATACTCTTATTGATTATGAAATTTTTAATGAGAGAGCACAGATGGAAGCGATGTATAAGGATGGAGAACTTTATTCCTTAATACAAATAAAAGATTTAAGCGAGGAAAAGTTGTCTAAAATAGTACCACTTAGAGAAAGTAAAATAGATCTATCTAAAATAGATATAGCAGATATTATACTTCTAACTAAATATAATAAGGAAAAAGGATTAAGGTTTAACTTTGACTTAAAACCTAATAAATTTGAATACAGAGCAATAAAATTGGATAGTATAAAGGCGGACTTCATTATTAAAGATGGAGAAAAAAGAATAGAGGATAGTCATATTTTTTTAAAGATAGCCGATATGCCAGTAAAATTAAGTCTTGAAGCAAATATTTTAGGAAATACAACGGATTTAAATTTTCAAATTTATAATCTAGACAAGACAAGTAATTTAATCCCTAATTTCAATGGTTCTATAAAAATAGAAAATAATAAAGAAAATATAAATACAGAAATGGTTTCAAATATAATCTCATTCAAGGCTAATTATGATAAAAAAGAGAAAAACTTAGAAATTTATGATGAAAATCTTAGAATAAATTATAATAGAGAAAAAGATATTTTAAATGGTTCTGGAAAACTAGATTTCATTATTTATGATTTAAAAAATAGTATAAAATTTTCTTTTGAAGAAGGCAAAGTACTTTTTGAAGATATAAAGATAGAAAGTGAAAATAACAAAGGAGAAAATTTAAAAGCAGAAGGATATTATGATTTAAGGTCTAAAAATTTCAATTTTAGTTACAATGCTACAGAGCTTACTATAAGTAGATTGTATAAAGGTCAAGAAATAAAATTTGTATTTCAAGGAAAGGGAGAGTTCGAAAGATATCACAGTGTTTTAACAGGGATAGGTAATATAAAGGGATTAAATCTTTCTTATTTAGGCGATATGAAATCACTTACTGGGAAATATAGTTTGAACTTAAATGAGAATAATGAGTTTGAGATTGAATTTAATGGAAAAGTAGAAGAATTAAATTATGGGGACTATAAACTGAAGGATGTTTTAGTAAAATTAGCATTTGAGAAAAATATTTTAAATATAAAAAAAATGGGGAATGATTATTTATCATTAACAGGAAAAATAGATAGATTGAGCCAAGAGGCAAATTTAAAGCTTAAGATAAGTAATTTAAATAATAAAGTAATAGGGTTTGAGCAATTAGCTTTTAATATAAAAGATATTGAGGGAGATTTAAATGGAAGTTTAGAAAATCCAAATGTAAATTTAAATATAAAGGATGTTGAACTTTATATACAAGAAAATATAGCTAAATTAAAAGGTACAGTTAAGATAAGAGATAAAAAAATGATTATAAATGATATAAAATTGAATAAAAATAGGTTGTTTGGGAATTATGATCTTGAAAATAAAAAATATGATTTGAAATTACTTATAAATGATAATCTATCTAATTATGCAAAAGGTGATAGCTTAGACTATAGGCTAACTGGAGAAGTTTTAACAAGTGGAATAGGAGCTAAACTAAAGTCAAACTTGAGTATCCAAGGAGTAGGAAGATTAAAAGATATGATTCTTCCTAAAATTAATGTCAAAGCAAGTTATTCTGCAAAAAATTATTCTGATGGTTTAATAAAAGTAGAAAGCCTTAAAGCTCAAAACAGTGCAGGGAAAAATTTAGTTAATTTCCAAGGAAGTATAAATTTAAAAAATAAACTTTTAAATTTAATATCCAATGAAACTTTAGATTTTAAAGATTTGAGTGAATATACAAAAATTAAAGATATAGAAGGAACATTTGAGTTAAACACGAGTTTAAAGGGAAGTATAAAAAATCCAATGTATACTTTATTTTTAAATTCAGATCATATTTCAATTTCTAATAATGAGATAACTGAAATAAATTCTAAACTTAATGGAGATAAAGATAGTCTAAATATAGAAACTTTATCATTTAAGTATCTGGAAAATAAAATTTTGGGGAATGGAGAATACAGTATAAATAGTAAGAAATATGACCTTAATTTATATACAACAGACTTAGTTAATTTAGAATCTTTAAATAAGTTTTTTAAAGATAAAGGTTTAAAAAATATATCAGGGAATGCAGCTTTCAAATTAAACATAAAAAATTCTGGTTTAAATGGTTATATAAAAATGGACGGTTTGAATTTAAGAGATGAAAAAGAATATATAAAAATATCTAATTTAAATACTGATATAGAAATAAAAGATAATGAATTGATTTTAAAAAAGGTTATGGCTAATGTAAATGAAGGAGATTTAAAAATAGGTGGATATGTTAAAATACCTAAGGATTTTAAAAATCTTACTTCTGCTTTAGATTACAATATAGAACTTTATGCAAAAGATATTAAATATAACAAACCAGATATAGCTAATATTTCAATTAGTTCAAAAATAAATATAAATAATAGTAATTTAGATGGAGAACTTTTTATTAATAAAGGCATTATTTATGATATTCCAAATGATTATAAAAGCTTATGGGGTATTGTTTCTAAAAAAATATCAAAGAGAAAAGAAGACAAGCAAAAAACAGAACAAGAAAAAAAATTAGAGTTAGAAAAGAAAAAGAAAAGTAAAAAGAAGTTAAAAGAATTTTCTGAAAAATGGGATTTTATAAATCTAAGATTAAGCACAAAAGAACCATTAATATTAGATATTGATGATTTTAATATAGTTGTAGGAGAGCTTAAAGGAAAACTTGATGCAGATTTGGCTTTGGAAGGAGGAAAAGGCAAATATATACTTACTGGGAATACAGAAATTTTAAATGGATACTTGTATGTTAATACTAATAAATTTTTATTAGATAGAGCTTTGATTTCTTTTAATGATAGAAGGAGTTATTTACCTGAGATAAATCCAGATATCTTTATAGATTCTAGAGTTACTATGGAAGAAGAAGACATAAACTTCGGTATTCATGGTAGATTAAAAAAATTAATGTACACTCTTTCTTCTGATAATGGAAACAATTCAGGAAACTTTAATTCTTTGTTGTTAGACTCAGATAGAAATCCAGCCTTTGAAGGAGATATGAATGAATTATATTTAAAATTTATGAAAAACATAATTGCTGGACAAATAGCGCAAGTAGCTTTTGGTTCATTGACTAAAAATGTGAAAAAAACTTTGGGGCTTTCAAAACTTACTATTAAACCAGAAGTATCAGTTTATAATATAGATTCCAAAGTTTCATCTGCAAGCAGGCATGGTAACAATTTAGAGGTTTATGATATAGGAGCAAAAATTGAAGCAGAAAAAAATCTATATCGTGATTCAGTTTATTTATATGGAACTGCAAAATTATTTGGTTCAAATAAAAATTCAGTGATACAATCATCCATAGAAAAAAATGGTATAAAAGATTATGATGTAGGTATAGAGTATAGAACTAAAGATGATAAAGTAATTGGAATAGGTGTAGGAACTGTTCCAGACAGATATATACATGAAGATAGAAATAAAAAAAGGAGAAATTATCATATAGATTTTAAAATTAGAAAAAAATATAATAGTTTTTCAGAAATATTTTCATTTTAGCTTTAAAAAATAAAAGAAATGTGTTAATATGTTATATAAAACAGTAAATGGAGGATAGATATGAAAAAAATAGTAGTTTTTTTGATATTTGCGTTAAATACAGTCATTTTTGCAGCTGTAGCAAATTTACCTATCAAAAGTATTGAAGTAATTAACAATGAAAATGTTCCAACAGAACTTATAGTATCTACTATGAATTTAAAAAAGGGCAATATTTTTTCAACTGAAATAGCTCTTGATGATTTTTCAAAAATAAAAGCAACTGGATATTTTGAAGATGTTGTTATACAACCTATTACTGAAGATGGAAAAATAAAAGTGCTTGTAAGTGTATTAGAAAAACCAGAAGTAAGATCTTTGTTGGCAGCTAAAGGTATAACACCTATGCAAATAGCAGATGACACAGATAAGTCAACTATTGTTTCTGCCATCAATATAATAGGAAATAAAAATTTTTCAATAACTGAAATAATGGAGCTTGTTAATATAAAACAAGGCAGCTATTTTTCAAATAAGAGAGTTGAAGAGGCGCAAAGAAGATTACTTACAAGTGGTTATTTTTCAGAGGTAAAACCAAATGTTAGTAAACATGCAGGGAAAGCAACTATAACTTTTTCATTAGTTGAAAATCCTAGAGTTAAAAATATAGTTATAAGAGGAAATTCTGTTTTAACTAATGCTGAAATATCTGCACTTTTAAGTACAAAGATTGGTGAAACACAAAACTATAATTTACTTAGTCAAGATAGAGAAAAAATTCTAAATGCATACCAAGCAAAAGGTTATACATTAGTAAATGTTGCAGATATGTATTTAGATGAAAATGGAACTCTTACAATTCAAATAATAGAAGGAATTGTAAGAAGGATAGAAGTAAAGAAAATGGTTACTAAACAAAAAGGTAATAGAAGACAACCTACAGATGATGTATTAAAAACTCAAAGTTATGTTATTGACAGAGAAATAGAAATAATACCAGGACAGGTTTTCGATAACAATGCCTATGAGGCAACTGTTCAAAATTTGATGAGACTTGGAATATTTAAAAATGTTAAATATGAAGCAAGATCTATTCCAGGTGATCCTCAAGGTATAGATTTGATACTTCTTATAGACGAAGATAGAACAGCCATCTTACAAGGGGCTATATCTTATGGTTCTGAAGTGGGATTGATGGGAAGTTTATCTCTGAAAGATTCTAACTGGAAAGGAAAAGCACAAGAATTTGGTTTTACCTTTGAAAAATCAAATAAAGATTACACAGGTTTCACTCTTGAATTTTTTGATCCGTGGATAAAGGATACAGATAGAGTTTCATGGGGATGGAGTGCATACAAGACTTCTTATGGAGATAATGATAGTAACTTATTTCATGATATTCAAACACTAGGTTTAAGTGCAAATATAGGAAAAGGTCTTAGTAGAAATGTAAGATTAAGTATAGGTGGAAAAGTTGAAAAAATAGATGAGAAACACAGAGCAGGCTCTTATATAAAAGCTCCTAATGGAAAATGGTACCATAAAGCTTCTGGAAAGAAAGTTGATGGAGTAGATGATAAATATTATACATGGAGTATTTTTCCATATATTACTTATGATACAAGAAATAATTATTTAAATCCAACATCAGGAGAATTTGTAAAATTTCAAGTGGAAGCTGGTTATGCAAGTGGCTATAAAGCTGATTATTTTGGAAATGCAACTTTAGAACTAAGAAAGTACCATAGAGGTTTATTTAAAAACAATACTTTTGCTTATAGAGTTATTGGCGGAATAATGACAGATACAACAAAAGAATCTCAAACTTTCTGGGTAGGTGGCGGAAATTCTTTAAGAGGTTATGATGGTGGTTTCTTTAAGGGAACACAAAAATTGGTAGCAACAATAGAAAATAGAACTCAGTTCAATGAAGTCCTAGGAATAGTTTTATTTGCTGATGCAGGAAGATCTTGGAAACAGAATGGAAGAGATCCAGATTACCTAAGGGATAATGGAAAATTTGGTAGAAATATAGGAACAACAGCAGGAGTAGGATTGAGATTAAATACTCCTATTGGTCCATTGAGATTTGACTTTGGATGGCCTGTTGGAAATAAAATGGATAAAGATGGAATGAAGTTTTATTTCAATATGGGACATGCTTTCTAATAGTAATGAAAATAAAAAGGTTATCAAAAACATTTGTTTTTTAGATATATTTATATGGAGGTAAAAATGAAAAAATTATTAACAGTAGTAGCGGTTTTAATGGCAACTTCAGCATTTGCTGAGAAAATAGGAGTTTTAAATTCACAAGCAGTAGTAGCAAATTTTTCTGAAACAAAGAAAGCACAACAAAGTTTAGAAACTCAAGCAAAAAAATTTGAAAATGAAGCTAGACAAAAAGAGGTTAATTTAGAGAAAGAACAAGTTGCTTTACAAGCGAAGGGAGATAAATTAACAGAAGCTGAAAAAAAAGCTTTTGAAAAAAAAGTAAAAGACTTCCAAACTTTTTTACAAGGAGCACAAGAAAAATTAGCTAAAGAAGAGTTTGATAAAATGAAAAAAATAAATGATACTTTAGTAAAAGCAGTAAATAAAATAGCTAAGGAAGGAAAATATGATTATATTCTGGAAGGCGGAGCTGTTATATATGGAGGAGAAGACGTATCGGATAAAGTTTTAAAGGCGATGGAAGCATCAAAATAATAAATAGTATGTAGGAGGAAGGGTTATGACATACAAAACGAGCGATATTATAACTCTTCTTAATGCTGAATATAAAGGAGAGAGAGTGGAAGAAGTTACAAAGCTCTCTCCTTTTTTTGAAGCAGATGAGAGGAGCTTAACTTTTGCTGCAGATGAAAAATTTTTAAAAAATATTGAAAAGACAAGAGCAAAAGTTATTATTGTTCCAGAAGTAGAGTTACCTTTGAATATAGGGAAAAGTTATATAGTTGTAAAAGATAGCCCTAGAGTTATAATGCCCAAATTACTTAATTTTTTTAAAAAAGAGTTGAAAGTTTTTAAGAAAATGATAGAGGATAGTTCTAAAATAGGTAAAAATTGTAATATTGCACCAAATGTTTATATAGGGCATGATGTAGAAATAGGGGATAATGTTACTATATATCCAAATGTGAGCATAGGACAAGGTGCAAAAATAGCTAAAGGTACAATTATTTATTCTAATGTGAGTATAAGGGAATTTGTTGAAATAGGCGAAGATTGTATTATTCAACCAGGGGCTGTAATTGGCTCTGATGGCTTTGGCTTTGTAAAAGTAAATGGAAATAATCAAAAGATAGAACAGATTGGAGCAGTGGTTATAGAGAATAATGTAGAAATAGGAGCAAATACGACAATAGACAGAGGAACCATAGGAGATACTATAATTAAGAAGTTCACTAAGATAGATAATCTTGTGCAAATAGCACATAATGATATTATAGGTGAAAATTGTCTTATAATTTCTCAAGTTGGAATAGCAGGAAGTACAACAATAGGTAACAATGTTACTTTAGCTGGTCAAGTTGGAGTAGGTGGACATATAAAGATAGGGGATAATGTTGTAGTGGCAGCAAAATCTGGAGTAAGTGGTAATGTTGAATCAAATCAAATCTTATCAGGTTATCCGCTAGTTGATCATAAAGAAGATTTAAAGATAAAAGTTTCACTAAAAAAATTGCCAGAATTATTAAAAAGAGTAAAAAAATTAGAGGAGAAGAAAAATTAATTTTATGAACTATTTATTTAAAATTTATTGAGTATCTAAGCTTTTAAGTTTTAAAAAGTCTTTAATTTTGAGGCTTATCTATATTTAAAGTTTTAATTTATATATTTTTTCTAGCTGAACAAGTGAAAGATTGATATTTTTTACTTGACAATAAGCTAGAAAAAATATATAATAACTAATGTCCAAATGAAGAAGTCGGAATATAGCGCAGTCCGGTAGCGCACCTGCCTTGGGAGCAGGGGGTCGCAAGTTCGAATCTTGCTATTCCGACCATTTAAAGGCGGGAATAGCTCAGTTGGTAGAGCGTCAGCCTTCCAAGCTGAATGTCGCGAGTTCGAACCTCGTTTCCCGCTCCAATCAAATATGGTGACTGTAGTTCAGTTGGTAGAGCGCCAGTTTGTGGCACTGGTTGTCGCGGGTTCGAGTCCCGTCAGTCACCCCATATGCGTCATTAGCTCAGTAGGTAGAGCACACGACTTTTAATCGTGTTGTCACAAGTTCAAATCTTGTATGACGCACCATTTATACCTACATAAATGCGGGGATGGCGGAATTGGCAGACGCGCTAGACTTAGGATCTAGTGTCCCAGACGTGAGAGTTCAAGTCTCTCTCTCCGCACCATTTAATAAAATAATGATAGCCTTTAGGCTATTTTTTTAAATAAATATTGGGGTGTCGCCAAGCGGTAAGGCAACGGACTTTGACTCCGTTATGCGTTGGTTCGAATCCAGCCACCCCAGCCATTAAAATTAGATTAATTTATGCTTCTTTGGCAATAAGTGTTGATAGCAAAATATCGACACTTTTTTATATTTTCTTTTAATTTCGATTTCTCATAATATAGGCTCTGTGTCAAATGGTGTTGATGAAAAAATCAAATAAATTTTTATGTAGTTC
>NZ_JAUMYY010000030.1 GCF_030528405.1 Fusobacterium sp. | reverse complement strand
GAGAAAAAGAAGATAGAAGAGGAAGTGTAGGAGCAGATTTAAGTTTAGGCTTAGATAATGAAAGATATGGAATCACAGCAAGCATAGGCTATGATACAAAAGGAAAGAACAAGAAAGCAGGTTTAGGCTTAAGAATTATCTTCTAGTTGTAGAATATATGAAGTTTGAAAAGGAATTTTAGTTTAAAAATCTAAAATTCCTTTTTTATCAATATTTTTTTATATTTTCTTAAATATATTTTAAATTAAAAACTAAAATTTAAAAAAAATGTTATAATATTTAAAAGTTCTTAAAATAGAAATTAAAAATCTTGTTAGAGTATAGGTAAATTATGAAAGAAAAAATAAACACAATAAATAATTTTTTAAAAAAAGAATTTGGAGAAAAAATATATAAACTTTCTCTTGATGGAGGATTCTCCTGTCCTAATAGAGATGGTAAACTTTCTTATGGAGGTTGCATATTTTGCTCTGAAAGTGGTAGTGGAGAATTTGCTGCTACTAAAATCAAAACAATAAGTGAGCAGATTGATGAACAAATAAAATCTATTAGTAAAAAATTTAATGGTAAAAAATATATTGCTTATTTCCAGAACTTTACAAATACCTATGCCCCTGTTGAATATTTAAAAAGAATATACGAAGAGGCTTTAAAACATCCTAATATAATTGGACTGGCTATTGCGACTAGACCAGATTGTATAGATGATGAAATTTTAAATTTACTTGTTTCCTTTAATAAAAAAACTTTCCTTTGGATAGAACTGGGGCTACAAACTATAAATGATGATGTTGCTAATTTCTTTAATAGAGGATATAAAACAGCTATCTATGAAAATATAACAAAAAAGTTAAATGAAAGAAAGATAAAATTTGTGACTCATATTATTTTAGGTTTGCCCTATGAAAAAAAAGAAGATTCTCTAAATACTGCACTTTTTGCAGAAAAATGTGGTACATGGGGGCTTAAACTTCATCTAATGTATGTTGTAAAAGGAACAAAACTTGAAACCTTATATAAAAATTCTGAATTAAAAATTTATAAAAAAGAAGACTATGTGAAAAAAATTATTAGCATTTTAGAAAATATATCATATAATATTATTATTCATAGAATAACAGGAGATGGAGATAAAAAAACTTTAGTTGCTCCTCTTTGGAGTTTAAATAAAAAAGATGTACTTAATTCTATACAGAAAAAACTTAAAGAAAGTAAAACATTTCAAGGAAAAAATAGGGAGGATATTTTATGAGACTTATTATAACAGAAAAAAATGTTGGAGATTGGGCTGCTGCCTATGTAGCAAAAAAAATATTGGATTTTAAACCTAATTCAAATAAAAAGTTTATATTAGGTCTTCCAACAGGAAGCACACCTTTGCAGATGTATAAAAGACTTATTCAATTTTATAAAGATGGGCTTATAAGTTTTAAAAATATTATAACTTTTAATATGGATGAATATGTCGGGCTTGATCCTAAACATCCACAAAGTTACCACTATTATATGTATGAAAATTTTTTTAAACATATAGATATTGAGGAAGATAATATCAATATACTAAATGGGATGGCAGAAAATTATATACTTGAATGTAAAAAATATGAGGACAAAATAAAAGAGCTGGGAGGCATTGATTTATTCTTGGGTGGAATCGGTGTAGATGGACATATAGCTTTTAATGAGCCTGGTTCCTCTCTAAGCTCCAGAACAAGAGCTAAAGAGCTTACAGAAGATACTATAATTAATAACTCAAGATTTTTTGATGGAGATGTTAATAAGGTTCCCAAACTTGCTTTAACTGTAGGAGTTAAAACTATAATGGATGCAAGAGAAGTCTTAATAATGGTAAATGGGCTTAATAAAGCCAGAGCACTTCATCATGGTATTGAATGTGGTATAAATCATCTATGGACTATATCGGCATTGCAACTTCATGAGAAGGCTTTAATTGTTGCTGATGAAGATGCCTGTGCTGAGATAAAAGTTGGGCTTTACAAATATTATAAGGATATTGAAAAAGCAAATCTTGATAGTGACAAATTGATTAATGAACTTTATTTAAATTATTCCAAATAAATTAAATAGAAAATTAATTTATAATTTCAAAATTATAAAAATTTTTAGAATATGTTTTGTTTATATTTTTTTATTACAAAACATATTCTTTTTTTATCTAACAATTTATAAAAAAAAGAATATTTATTACTTTTTTCTATGAAATTATTTATATATCAATGACAAAATTTATTGATAGAATTCTATAACTATGTTAAAATACAAAGAAGAATTTTTTAACTGAAATATGTAAATGGAGGAAAAATGAAAAAAAATAGATTTTTACTATTAATATTTACTTTTGTATTAATGTTAGCATCTAAAAGTTTTGCTGATGAATCTTTTATGGATAACAATGAAGTAGAAATTATAGCTAACTATGACAATAAGATTCCTAATAATCTTAGTGTTAATATAAAGTATGATAAGTATCCTGAAGTTTTAGATTATGTTTTTATAACATCTCGTTCTGCAAATCTTAGAAAAACACCTGAAACTACTTCAGAGTCTAATATTATAAAAAAATATGTCTATGATACTAAATTAAAATTAATAAAGAAAATAAAATATCAAGGAAATTTTTGGTACTATGTTCAAGATGACAAAGGAACAACTGGATATATTGCAGCAAGTGTTACTGCAAAAAGAAGTTTTAGATTCCAAATGGCACTAGATAAGGTTAATAGTCTTGAAAATTTTATCAATAATTCCATAGATAATTCATATAAAATGGCTAGTACTAATACCTATGTAGCAAATCCTAACCATGAAAATTTATCTTGGGATAGAGATAAATATGGAACTGGTATAGATCAAAATTTAATTGGTACCTCTAAAAAAGGTGAAAAGATAATAATTCCAGATAGATCAGTTATAAAGATTGTTGAAGACAAAGGAGATAAAGTTGTTATAAAAGCTCTTTCTATTCCAGAAGAGTTGGAAGTACCTAAAAGTAGAATAACAAGCTCTCCTAATATAAAGAAAGATTTTAAAAAGGTAATTACCATAGATTTGGCTAATCAAAACTTTATTCTTTTTGAAAAAAATGGAAGTCGATGGGAAATTATTAGTTATGTGTATTCTAAAACTGGCATTGATAGTAAACTAGGTTTTGAAACTCCTAAGGGATACTTTGTTGTTCCAACTGCAAAATATGTTATGGCGTACAATGATGAGACTGGTCAAAAACAAGGAGCTGCAAGATTTGCTATAAGATTTACTGGCGGAGGTTATATACATGGAACTCCTGTAAATGAGCAAGAAGAAATAAATAGAGAGTTTTTTATAAGACAAAAAGAATTTACTTTGGGAACTACAACTGGAACTAGAAAATGTGTTAGAACAACAGAAGGTCATGCTAAATTTTTATTCGATTGGGTTGTAAAAAATCCAGATAAAAGTTCTAATTCCCAAAATTTAACTGATGATTTATATGTTATAGCATTTTAATTTTTATTTTTACTGTTTTCGTTACTTTATATTTTAAAATATAAGGTTAATACATTAAGGAGGATAGAAACATATGAAAAAAATACTATGTTTAGCTGCACTTATTTTAAGTTTAATTGCATGTAGGAATACAAAAAATACTTCTTATATAAAAGATTTAGGTCTTTCTTCAGATAGTAACTATTCTTTACAAGATTTAGAATCAAATAAAAAAAGATTGGAAGATATCATTGTTTTTAATGAAAAGGGAGTTAGTATAAGAAGAGAAGGAAATAATTTAATTCTTTCAATGCCTGAATTAATATTATTTGATTTTGATAAATATGAGGTAAAAGATGGAATAAAACCATCTCTTAGTACACTTGCGAGAGCCTTAAAAGAAAATAAAGACATTCGTATAAAAATAGATGGTTACACAGATTTCATTGGAAGCGAAGGTTATAATTTGGAACTTTCTGTAAAAAGGGCAAAAGCAATAAAAAATTTCCTTGTTTCTAAAGGAGCTATAGAAAATAATATTTCAATAGAGGGCTATGGTAAACAAAATCCTGTTGCAACTAATAGTACAGAGCAAGGAAGAGCAAGAAATAGAAGAGTCGAATTTATAATTTCAAGAGGATAAGACAAGATTCAAATAGGGGGAGTTTGAAAAATGTTAGCAAAGAAATATACTGGGAAAAAATTAGTGGATAATATTTTCACTGTTAGTAGAAAGGCAAAAGAAGCAATTACAAAATATGGTAAAGAAAATGTTATAAATGCCACAATAGGCTCTCTTTATAATGAGGATGAAAAATTAGCTGTATATTCTGTAGTCGAAGAGGTATATAGAACTTTACCTCCAGAAGACTTATATGCATATTCTACTAATGTCATTGGTGAAGATGAGTATTTATCTGAAGTAGAGAAAACATTATTAGGCTTTGATTTTAAAGAAACTATGGAAGGACTTTATGTTGCTTCCATAGCTACTCCTGGAGGAACAGGTGCTATTTCAAATACTATAAAAAATTATTTAAATCCAGGAGAAAAAGTTCTTTTACCTAATTGGATGTGGGGTACGTATAGAAATATAGTCTTAGAAAATGATGGACTTCCCGAAACTTATGAACTCTTCAATTCCAAGGGAGGATTTAACTTAGAAGATTTTAAGAAATGTGTATCTGAAATATCAAAAGAACAAGAAAATTTAATAGTAATAATAAATGAACCTAGTCATAACCCAACTGGTTTTAGAATGACTTATGAGGAGTGGGAAGAAGTTTATAAATTTATAAAAACTATAAAACATACTAATTTAATTTTGATAAGAGATGTTGCTTATTTTGAATATGATGATAGAACTGAAGATGAAAAAAATAAAATAAGAAAACTTCTACTTGATTTACCAGCAAATATTTTAGTTATGTATGCATTTAGTCTTTCGAAATCTTTATCAATTTATGGTATGAGAGTTGGAGCTCAAATAGCTGTTTCATCTTCAAAAGAAGTAATACAAGAATTTAAAGATGCCCTATCTTTTTCTTGTCGAGTGACTTGGTCTAATGTTTCAAAAGGAGGTATGAAACTCTTTGCCAAGATAATGAAAGATCCTATTTTAAAAGAAAGATTTTTAAAAGAAAAAAATGATTATATGAAATTATTAATGGATAGAGCAAACCTATTTTTAAATGAATCAAAGCATGTTGGCTTAGATTATCTACCATATAAAAGTGGCTTTTTTATCACTCTTCCAGTTGGAGATAAAGTTGACAAAGTTATAGAAGACTTAGAAGCAAAAAATATTTTTGTAATAAAATTTAATGATGGAATCAGAATAGGAATATGTAGTGTGCCTCTTCTAAAAATTGTTGGACTAGCAAAAAAAATCAAGGATTCTATTGAAAAATTTAATTAATATATGAGGTAAATTATGAAAATTAGGGAAATTTTAGAAAGAAATCCTGTCATACCTGCAATAAAAGATGATAAAACTTTTGAGGCTGCTCTAAATTCACATAATGAAATAGTTTTTATAATTATGTCCAATATTATAGATATTAAAAATATTTGTGTCAGATTAAAAGAACAAAATAAGATAGTTTTTATACATGTTGATATGATAGATGGTTTGAATAGTACAAGTTTTGGTGTAGATTATATTGTTAATAATATAAAACCTGATGGCATACTTACTACAAAATCTAATGTTGTTGCACATGCCCATAAAAATAATATAAAGGTCATTCAAAGATTTTTTATACTGGACTCTCTTTCTTATAAAAAAGCTTTACAAAATATTAAAGAGAACAAAGTAATTGCAGTAGAAATTATGCCAGGACTTATGCCTAAAATTTTGAAAAAAATTAGCTCACAAATCTATCAACCTGTAATTACTGGAGGGCTTATCTCTGAAAAAGAAGATATTATAAACGCTATCAATGCAGGTGCACTTTCTGTTTCTACAACTAATATAAAATTATGGGATATATAAATTTAAAGAGGCTATTGTAATAATTAAAATTACTATAGCCTCTTTATGAATTAATTTAGTTTTTCCAATAAAGCTTTTCCTGGTCTGAATTTAATAGATTTTCTAGTTCCTATTTTAACTTCTTCTCCAGTTTTAGGATTTCTTCCTAATCTTGGTGCTCTCTTAACAACTTCTAATTTTCCCCAGTTAATAATAGATATACTTTCTCCATTTAAAAGAGCTTTTTCCATAGTGTCGAATATTATATCTACTTTTTTCTCAGCTTCAACTTTAGTTGAGAAAACTCCTTTTTCAAATAATACTTTTGCTAGATCTTTTTTTGTCATATCTTTATCTCCTCCTAAAATATATATAATAAATTTTATACCATAAATTCCGTGATATTTCAAGTACTTTATTCTTTTTTCTTTTATTTTTTATTTATTAAAAGCCTTTCTTCTATCTCCTTCTTTTAATATTTTTTTTCTTAGTCTTACATTAGTAGGAGTAACTTCAATCAGCTCATCCTCAGCAATATAATCAAGTGCTTGTTCCAAAGAGAATTTCCTTGGTGTTGCAAGTCTAACTGCATCATCACTTCCAGCTGCTCTCATATTTGTAAGTTTTTTAGTTTTGCAAACATTCACTACCAAATCATTTTCTCTATTATGTTCTCCCACTATCATACCTTCATATACAGCTATACCAGGGTCTAAGAATAATGTCCCTCTATCTTGCAGATTATTAAGAGCATAAGGAACTGTTACTCCTGCCTCAGTAGCTATCAAAACACCCTTATTTCTTGTCGGAATATCACCTTTATACTCTTCGTAATCAAAAAATGAATGATTTAAAATTCCTGTTCCCTTAGTATCTGTCAAAAATTCATTTCTAAATCCTATTAACCCTCTAGCTGGAACTTTAAATTCAAGTCTTGTATATCCATCCTGTCCAGGTGTCATAGATAATATTTCTGCTTTTCTTATTCCCATTTTTTCTATAACAACACCAGTATAACTATCATCTACATCTATAAGTGCTAATTCTATAGGTTCTAAAATTTTGCCAGCTATATTTTTAAATAATACTCTTGGTTTAGAAACTTGTACTTCAAAACCTTCTCTTCTCATATTTTCAAGTAGAATAGAAAGTTGAAGCTCGCCTCTTCCTTTAACTATAAAAGCATCAGGAGTATCAGTAGTTTCTATTTTCATACTTACATTTGTCTGTATTTCCTTTTGCAACCTATCCCATATATGTCTTGAAGTAACAAATTTTCCTTCTTTTCCAACAAAAGGAGAATCATTTACCATAAAAGTCATAGCTAAGGTAGGTTCATCTATATCTATTGGAGGAAGCTGTATGGCTTCATTTACATCAGCGATAGTTTCTCCTATATCAATATCTACAAGACCTGCTATACAAACAATATCTCCTACACTTGCTTCTTCCACTTCTATTCTTTTTAATCCTTCATAAGCATAGAGAACAGAAATTTTAGCTTTGACTTCTCTGCCATCTCTTTTTATTAGAATGACATCTTGATTTCTTTTAAAAATACCATTATGGATTCTTCCTACAGCTAGTTTTCCAACATAATTATCATAAGCTATATTGGTAATTAAAAATTGACTTGGTCTATCTATATCTCCATCAGGATCTTGAACATGTTCAAGTATAGTTTCAAACAGAGCTTTCATATCAGTTGTTTCATCAGTTAATTCTCTTTTTGCAAAGCCTGACTTCCCAGAAGCATATACAACAGGAAATTCTAGTTGATATTCATTAGCATTTAATTCTATAAACAAATCGTAGACCATATAAAGTACATCTTCTGGTCTAGCATTGGCTTTATCTACTTTATTCACTATAACAATTGGTCTGTGACCTTGTTCTAAAGCTTTTTTTAATACATATTTTGTTTGAGGCATAGGACCTTCAAATGCATCAACAAGTAATAAAACAGAGTCAACCATCTTCATAATTCTTTGAACCTCTCCACCAAAATCAGCATGTCCAGGAGTATCAACTATATTTATTTTATAGTCACCATATCTTACAGAAGCATTTTTGGAAAAGATAGTAATTCCTCTCTCTCTTTCTATATCATTTGAGTCCATTACCCTCTCTTCAACTTTTTCAAGCTCATGAGCTTTAAAGGCACCACCCTGCCTTAATAAACAATCAACTAAGGTTGTTTTTCCATGATCAACATGTGCTATTATAGCAATATTTTTTATTTTCATTTTTATTTCCTTTCTTCTTAGAAATATTTATATCCTTTCAGTAAAACTTCATTTTTAATTTGAGATAGACCTAGAAATTTATTTTCATAATAAATTCTGTATTTTCCATTTATGCTTTTTTCTCTTATTTTTACTGTATTTCCATTTAAAAATAGAATTTTTTCTTTTTCATTTTCTAATGAATATTTGGGAAAAGGAAAAATTTCCTCAACTGACTTTAAAAAAGAAAAATTATTATTTTGGAAAAGTTGCTCTATTTTTTCTAAAGTATATGAATTATCCAAACTAAATTTCCCCACTTTTTCCCTTCTAAGAGCTGTCATAGTTGCATAAGTTCCTAAATTTCTACCTATATCATAGATAAGACTCCTTATATAACAGCCTTTTGAAACCTTTGTCCTTATATGAGCTTTATTATCACTGTAGTTAACAAGATCTATATATTCAATATTCACTAGTCTTTCTTTTCTATCTATCTCTATTCCTTTTCTTGCTAAATGATATAATTTTTTTCCTTCAATCTTTATAGCAGAGTACATAGGAGGTAATTGTTTTATACTTCCTCTAAAATTTTCTATACTTTTTTTTAGCTCTTCCTCTTTTATTAATCGCTCGTCTCTTTCTAAAACTTTACCTTCACTATCATAAGTATCAGTCGAGTAACCTATGTCAAAAGAGGCAAAATATACCTTATCTTCTGCTTCCAAATCAGCAGCAAGTTTTGTCGCTTTTCCTAAGCAAATTATCATAAGACCTGTAGCAAGAGGATCAAGAGTCCCCGTATGCCCTATCTTTTTAAATCCTAATATTTTTCTTAACTTTCTAATTACATCAAAAGAACTTATTCCTTTTGGTTTATCTATAATTATTATTCCATCCAAAATTATCTACCTCACTTAGAAATTTGACTTTTAATTATAACATGAAAAATAAAAAAAATATATTTATTTTTTGAAAAATATATTGACAAATTTCAAAAATATTTTATACTATAATTGAAAGATATCAATACCCTTGCATGTCAGTATGACACAGACACGTCTGAAGCAAGGGTTTTTCCTTTATGGAGGTTTAAATGACAAAAGACATACATTTTGATTATGAAATGCAACTTGACCAATTTATTCAAAGGGGTATAAAAGTAAAGAATAGAAGAGATGCCATTCATCGCTTGAAGCATTTAAGCTATTATAAATTGAAGGAATTTGCTTCCTTTTTTAGACAAACTAATGGACTTTATAGGGAGGGAACTTTTTTTGAAACTATTATTCAAAATTTTTATTATGATAAAAATTTAAGAATGGAATTTTTAAAATGTTCTGAAAAAATAGAGCTTTCTATTAAAGCTAGGATTTGCTATGTTCTAGGAGCAAAATATGGAGCTTTTGGCTATCTCAAATTTCATAGTTGGTGTGATAGAAGCTTAGCAAAGGAACTTATTTTAAAAGAAGAAGACAATTTTAAAAGAAAAATTTTAAAAAAAATGAGAGTTTTCTCAGATAATCAGCTTGTTAAAGAGTTCATTTTTGAAAATCCAGATAAAAAATATCTTTCTATTTGGAGAGTTTCAGAAGTTTTAACCTTTGGAGAAGTTTTAAGTTTATTTACTTTAATGTCACATCAAAATAAAGTTGCAGTTGTAAAAAATTATGGTTTATATGTAGATGAGTTTGTATCATATTCAAATAATATAAAGTTTGTTAGAAACCTATGTGCACATAATATGGCAATTATAAATTTAAAATTAAAAACAGTTCCTAAATTAAACTCTAATCTTCAAAGATATATTTCAGATCCCTATAAAATTATGACTCCAATATTAATAATGGTTTATTTTGTTAAAATAATCAATCCTAATTATAATTTTAAAGATTTATACCATACTATATCTCAATTTTTAGAAAAATTTAACCCAAGTGTTATAGGTTTAAAAGATCAAAGTGAACTTAAGGAATTTTTAAATAAATAAAAAACCTCTCCTTTTAAAGGAGAGGTTTCTTATTTATTAATTACTATATTTTTTTAATCTTACAGCTGGTTCTGAAGGTAGTTTAAATAGAGGTACTAATCTATCTAAACCTGTCACAGTTAAAACTAGCATACTTATAACAGCTACCATAGCTATAAAGTTATATTTTATAATATCTATAGCTACAAATTCATGTAATGGATAAACTATTGAAGCTATACCCATATAGAAAGCTATATAAACGTGCCAAGGAATAAGTTGTGAACCAAAAACTCCCATAGCGTCACTGAATGTTGCATTTCTAAGCTTTAAAACATAAAGATCTTCTTCTGAACCTTCTACATTATCTTCAACTAATTCTTTAATGATTGGCCCTATTGTAACTATTTGTGCCATTTCATCTGCGAGAGCCATATTACCAAATATTGATAGAAGTGCATTATAGAACATCAATTGTTTTACGCTTCCTGAAATTTTTGTTACTATCTTTGATACAGGTTCAAAAGCATTCATACTTCTCATTACACCACCAAATGCAGCAACCCACATCATCATAACAACAACCCATGACCCTGCATCAGCAAATCCAGTTACCATCATATCTAAATAGTCACCAGTAGAAGTTACTGTACCAGCTAAAGTACCTAGTAAATAAGCAGATATTACTCCTGAGAATAAACATATAAAAGTTTGCACTCCCATAAAAGCTAGAGCTAAAACGATTACAAGTGGAATCGCCATAAATAGAGGAACACCATTTTTTACTTGTTCTAATAAGCTAACAGCAGAAGCTCTTTCTTCAGCAAGTTTAACCCAAACATCTTCTGGAATATTGTTTATAGCTTGAGCTGCATCTCCAACAGTAGAAGGTAAGCCCATTGTAATTCCTGCTATTCCAAAAATAATGATACCTGTTACAAGTACTAAACCTGACCAAACACCTTGGTGTCTAATTCTTCTAACAACTTCTACACCTTGAATCCCAGAACTTACTATAGTAGTATCCGAAATAAGCCCTATATTATCACCAAAACACGCTCCTCCTGCTATTGCTGCAGTAGTTAATAATAAATTTCCACCAACTATATGGTTTAACCATAAAAATATAGGTGCACAAGCAGCAAATGTACCCCAGCTTGTACCTGTTGCAATCGATAGAATAGCTGTAACTGCAGCCCCTACCATCGCAACTGTTTTTCCTGTAATCCCAACTTTCAATGCTATAATTATTAGTGATGCTCCAACTCCAGTTGACATAAATGCTTCTGCCATACCATAAGCTATCATTAATATGAATAATGCAACTTGAATCTCTCTTACACTTGCTATTGCAGAATCAACAACTTGGTTAAATTTTTGTTTTGAAAATATCATTGCAATAATACATGCATAAATTGTAGCTAAAGGTGCAGCTAAAAGTGCATCAAAACCTTTCATCATAAAAGCTGCTAGAACAAACACAGGACTTAATTTTAACAACGCTCCCATACCAAAACCTCCATTAATTTTTATTTTTTTATTTAAAATATTTTTTAATTAAAGATAACATTTTTTTATCGTTTTGTCTAGTATTTTTACAAAAAATTTAGTTTTTTATATTATTTTTTTACCATTCCCCTTTGAACCATTTCTTTTAAGACAAATGTTGCTACATCATCTGCATATTTTCCAGGCCCAAAACCTGCATCGTATCCTAATTCTTTAGCTAAGTCATTAGTTATTCTTGCTCCTCCTGCTATAAGTATTACCTTATCTCTAAGTCCTTCAGCTTCAAGCAGTTCAACTAAATTTGTTAAATTTTCAATATGAACATCTTTTTGAGTAACTGTTTGTGATACTAATAAAGCATCTGCTTTTAACTCTATAGCTTTCTTTATAAATTCTTCATTAGGAACTTGACTTCCTAGGTTATATGCACGAACCCCTTTATATCTTTCAAGCCCATAATGTCCAGCATAACCTTTCATATTCATTACAGCATCTATACCAACCGTATGAGCATCTGTACCAGTACTTGCACCAACCATTACAACTTCTCTACCGATATTTTCTTCTATATATTTTTCACATTCACTCATATCCATAGTGTCTATTTCTAAAGCTTGAACTTTTATTGCTGTATAATCTACACTAAATGAAGTCGCACCATATACTACATAGAATGAAAATTCCTTATCAAGTGCCTCAGCATGTGCTACTGCAGGATTTACAAAGCCCATTTTTCTAGCTAGTATTAAGGCTGCCTCAATACCCTTTTCATTACATGCAACAGGTAAGGTAAAGCTCATTTGAACTTTTCCGTCATTCATCGTATCGCCATAGGGTTTTATCTGTGTCAAATCAAGCGTTGTATCAAACTCTTTTTTATCCATAGAATATAATCCAGAACTCATTATCTCTCCCCTCCTAACATTAATGGAATAAACGGATTAAAATATGTAGCATCTTTTTCAAAAACGCCAGCTAAACCTTTTCCACCATCCATTGGTCTTCTTACACCACCGAATACACCTTTTTCAATTGTTTTAAATATTCCCATAGTTTCGATAGTCTTTAATAAATCTGCAGCTTTTTTAAGAACTTCTTGAGCTCTTGTATTCATTATTCCACCTTTTTTAAATTCTATATCATTTCCGAAATCCTTTAAATTATTAAAGATATATTTTGCATTTTCTATAGATAAAGCTCTATCTGACATAAATGGTGTATGGATTGCTTCTGTCAACATTCCTAACAAGTGGACTTTTTGACCAGTTGTTATAGTAACTATATTAAATAACGCATCTTGTATATGTCCTTTAAATATGTTCCCTGTCATAAACTTTGTAGGAGGCATATATTTCAAAGGTGCTTTAGGAAAAATTTCTCTTGCCATTTGTGCTTGAGCTAGCTCTAACAAGAAACCATTTTCTACTCCAGGCTCCATTTCAAATGCATGTCCTAAGCCCATTTGTTCTTCTGGTAAACCTGCTACCAATGCAAATTGTTCATTTATAAACTGAGAAGCTAAAACAGTATGAGCTTCCTCTACGGCATCTGCGGTAGTTAAGTAGTTGTCTTCACCAGTGTTTATTATAACTCCAGCATATCCATTTATAATTCTTGAGAAAAATTGATCAACCAATGTTCTCTTCATATTAATATCTCTAAATAATATTCCGTATAGGGCATCATTTAACATCATATCAAGTCTCTCTAATGCTCCCATTGCAGCAATTTCAGGCATACAAAGTCCAGAACAATAGTTACAAAGTCTTATATATCTTCCTAACTCAACTCCAACTTCATCAAGAGCCTTTCTCATTATTCTAAAGTTTTCTTGAGTTGCAACAGTACCTCCAAAACCTTCTGTTGTTGCACCATAAGGTACATAGTCAAGTAAAGATTGTCCAGTTGTTCTTATAACGGCAACAACATCTGCACCTTGTCTTGCAGCAGCAACAGCCTGAGTAACATCTTCATATATATTTCCTGTAGCAACTATAACATATATATAAGGTCCTTGTTTATCTCCTCCAAATTGCTCCAAATAATTTTCCCTATCTTTTCTATTATTTCTTATTCTTTCCACAGTTTTAACAGCTATATCATTTAATTTTAATCTAATTTCAAAGTCATCATGCCATTTCATTTTTGTTAAGTCTAGTTCTTTTTTATCAACTTTCTCTGCAATTTCTTGTGGACTTAATCCAGTTTCTATCATTGCATTTCCTATATATTTTGCTACTCCTAGACCTATATTTCCATTTTCTTTTATATAATCAACAATTACATTTGGTAATGGTACCCCAAACTCATCAATACCATCAATACCTAGTAGTCTACAAATTGTTCTCTCAACAGTAACTGTGCTATGTGCATCTATAAATACTTGTGCATCTGCAGCTATTTTTTTAGCAGATTCACGAGCTTCTGCAACCAAGCCCCAATCAAGATCCAATTTATTGTTCATGCTAGTCCTCCTCCGTATACTCTTCATAAATCATCTCAGAAATCTCTTCATCCAACCCTATTAATTTAGCTATATTATACGCATCTTTAGGAACCTCTGTACTTTGGCTTTCTTCTAAACTAAAATCCATATTTTCCTGAATTAGTTCCATTGAATTATTATTAGCTAACATTCTATTTTTCAATTCATCAAAGTTTATCTTTTTCAATCCAACCACTTGATAATGTTTCATACCCTCTGTAATAACAGCATCAAAGTGTGTAGTTATGACTGAAATACTTTCTTTTAAATTTAAATATTTAGCAAGAGCCCTTACAAATTTTTGTCCTTCTTTAGGATTCGTACCTCTTGCAAACTCATCAAATATAATAAGACCTGAGCCTTGGCTAAGCCTCTTATTTACTTCTTTTAATTTTATTATCTCAGCTCCAAATGTACTAAGACCTTTTGAAATATCTTGCATATCATCAGAAACAAAAAATAAGAAATTCAATAAAGAAATTTTTGCTTCACTAGAAAAAGTAAAAAATCCCATATGGAAAAGTAAAACATTTTCTGCAATAGTTTTTAAAGCAACAGATTTTCCTCCCATATTAGCACCTGTTATTACGGTTGTCCCAGTATTTAACATAATACTAATAGGAGTATACTTCTTATTAGAAGCATTTAAATATTCTCTAACTTCCAAATTTATAGCATCTTTTAGAATAATTTGTTTCTTATTCTTTACAATTTCAGGTCTCATACCACCATATTCATTAGCAAATTTAACCTTTCCTAAAACTAAATCAAGTTCAGCAGATTTTTTAATATTTTCTATAAAGTCAGGCATAAATTTTTTTATTAATTTGGATAGTCCCTTTCGAACTTTAAATTCCTCTCTTTCTTCATCAACTAGTATGGATAATCTTTCTTCTTTTAAAGATTTTAATTTTTCATAGTCCTTTTCAATGAATAATTTCTTTTCAACTTCCTTTTTTTGTCTACGAATCTCTTTTAAAATAACTGAATAAGACTCGTATATATGAAAAGTAGATATCCTTTCATCATTTGGATCTAAAATTTTTATAAGTTCGCTCAAATCTTTTAGTATGTAATTTTGGAAAATTTCATTTTTTTCTTTTAAAAGTTTATTTAATTCTTCAAACATAAATGCTTGAGCTTTTATTTCATATAAATCAACTACATCCAATATCCCATCTTCTAAAGAACAGTTAGCAAGCGTTTTAATATCTTTTAGCTTATGTAAAATAATTTCTATTTCCATAAGTATTTTTTTTTCTTCAAGAATAAATTCTTTGATTTTTTCCATTTGAAGAAATTCACCTTCAAGCTCCTCTTCATCACCAGGAAGGTAAATTTTTAAATTATTTAACTTCTCTTTTCCATATGGAGATAAAATTTCAACTCTTGATAACAAATCTTTAAAGTTGAGCCTATTTATACTGTTTTCATCAATAAATTTCATTTTCATCACCCACAACATCTATTATAGGAATGTTTATTTCTTCCTTTAATCTTTTTTTGAATTCATTCTTATCAAAGTCTATACCCAATGGAGAATGTGGATTACAAGTAATAAATAATAAATTGATCTTATTTAATACCTTAAATTCAATTCCACATAATTTAGCTTTGTTATAAAGAGCATTATCAATAAAAAATTTTGTTCCATCCTCTACAACAAGAGTAAAATTAGAGAAAGTTCCTCTATTTTCTATAAAAGTTTCCATAATTTTCTCTGTTATAGCTCCTCTTATACAAAAATATTCTGTTTCTTCTGATAAAAACTCTTTAATTTTATTAGCCAAGTCTATAGAATTACTTACATCTATAAATTCAACACTGCCATCTTTTTTTATATTTATAGCTTTCACTTTTTGAAGATATTCTTTTATATTTTTCTCTATATTTTTTATTTCATCAAGCATTAAAAAATTTACTGTTTTTTTGGTTTCTTCAACAACCTTTAACATATCTAAGGATAAAGCTGCTCCTGTAGCTAAAATAGTTGCATCACTAACATCACTGATAGCAGTACTTTTTCTACTAAGAGCTCCATCCACAATAGTTATTTCACTCCCAAATTCTTCCATAAGCTCAATAACTTTTTTTACTTGAGCATTATATGATGGACCTGCTATGTCGACATATCCATCAGATAAAGCTCTAACTACTACTATATCTCCCATAGGGGTGGTGAAATCAGTAACATAAAGAATTTCTTTAGTAATATCACATTTATTTAAGCAGTCTCTCCCCGTTGCAATAATACTTCCTTGTCTTATATAAATTCTTGGTTTATCTGTACTTGTAACGACATCTGTATCTTCACCATCTCTACCTATAGAAGTTATAGCTAATATTTTTTTATCTCCTATGTCATTTATAAGTTTATTTAATAAAGTTGTTTTACCAACATTTTTTTCCATACCTATTATAGATAATCTTTTATAGTTTTCGATAAACTCATAAACACTTTTCATTATTATTTCCTCACTTTAATTATGTTCACAATCACATTTTTCAGTGTTTTCAGCTTGTCTTGCTTTATTTCTTTCATGTCTTGCTAAATGACTTGGTTCAAGAGCCATTTGTTTTCCTTGTAGTAACATATTAACTCCTGATACTTCATACATAGCCTCAAATTTTTCTTCATCATAACAAGGTTCATGTACATAATTTTCAGGTTCTGTATAAGTTGTTATAACTCCTTCAAAGTTTCTTAACACCACTCTTCCTGGAGCTTGAGAAACTATATATTGCGGCATTGCAGGAGTTTTTCCTCCTCCACCTGGAGCGTCAACAACGAATGTTGGAACTGCATATCCAGAAGTATGACCTCTTAATCCTTCTATTATTTCTATTCCTTTAGAAACAGGTGTTCTGAAATGTTCAAGTCCCATAGATAAGTCACATTGATAAATATAATAAGGTCTTACTCTCATCTTTACTAAATCATGAACTAATCTTTTCATAACTGCAACATTGTCATTTATTCCTCTTAATAAAACTGATTGATTTCCTAATGGAACTCCTGCGTTTGCTAGCATTTCACAAGCTTGTTTAGCTTCTGGAGTTATTTCTTGAGGATGGTTAAAATGTGTATTTAACCAAATTGGATGGTATTTTTTTAACATATCACATAGTGCTGGAGTTATTCTCTGTGGTAATACAACAGGAGTTCTACTTCCAAGTCTTATTACTTCAACATGAGGAATAGCTCTTAATTTCTTAATTATACTTTCTAAAAATTTATCAGAAACAAGTAGAGCATCTCCACCTGATAATAATACATCTCTTACTTGAGGAGTTCTAGCTATATACTCTATAGCTTTATCTATTCTATCCATAGGCATAGAATCATCATGTGCTCCTGCAAATCTTCTACGTGTACAATGTCTACAATACATAGAACACATATCAGTTATTAGAAGTAAAACTCTATCAGGATATCTATGAGTCAGTCCAGGAACAGGAGAATCCTCATCTTCGTGCAATGGGTCAAGTAAATCTGCATCTGATTGATGGATTTCTTGTACTGAAGGAATAGCTTGCTTTCTTATAGGACATCTTTCACTGTCCATATCTATTAGTGAAAAATAATATGGAGTTATAGACATTCTTAAAGTCTCAAGAGTTCTTTTAACTCCTTCTTCTTCATCAGCACTTAGATTTACATATTTTTTTAAATCTTCAATTTTTTCAATTCTATTTCTAACTTGCCATGTCCAGTCATTCCATTGTTCATCAGTTACATTTGGGAAAAATTTTGCCCTAGTGTTCATAGTATTCATATCATCATCTCCTTATAATTTTAAATAAACTTTGTAGTAAATTAATATAGTTTTTATTTTTAATTACAGATATAGTTCATTGAATATTTCTCTTAAAGCCGCACTCTCTCTCAATTCTTCAAGAGTTATTGCAGCATGATCTATAGTATAACCATTTCCTACTATCATAGTTATATCTTTTCCTACGCCTTCAGCACCAAGTGCAGCCTTAGTGAATGAAGTTGCCATAGAGAAGAAATAAGCTATACCTAAATTTCTTACAGGAAGTATAGTTGACATCTCTGTATTTGCAACATTTACACAGTTTATTGCCACATCAACTTCTCTTCCACAGTTTGCAGCTAAAACAGCGTCTAAAACTTCCATAGGCTTTGTTGCATCTGCTACAACTATATTTATTTTAGGACTTACTCTTGAAAGTAACGCTTTTTCTTTTTCATTTCTTACTAAACCAATTACATTTCCAGTTGGTCCAACTCTTTTAACAGCTTCGTATGCACAAAGCATTCCTGATTTTCCAGCAGAACCTAAAATAACAACAGATTCACAAGGTTTTACTAATTTTGCAACTTGTGCAGGAGCTCCAGCGACATCTAGAGCAGCTAAAGCCAAGTTTTCTGACATATCTTCAGGTAAAACTGCATATATACCACTTTCAAATAATATTGCTTTTCCCTTTATCTCAACTCTATCTATGTCAGGTTTTACATCTATTATTTCATCTATTCTCAATGGAGTTAATGAAAGTGAAACTAGAGTTGCTATTTTATCACCAACTTTTAAGTTAGTTTTTCCAGCAAGTTCTTCTCCTATTTTTTCAACCTTTCCAATTAACATTCCTCCTGAACCAGTTACAGGATTTTGCATTTTCCCTCTTTCTGCAACTATTTCTTTTATTTTTGCCTTTATTTTTTCTACATCATGTCCAGCCTCTTCTTCAATTTGAGTAAAAGAAGCAGAATCTATATTTAAAGCAATAACATCTATTAAAATTTCATTTGAAAAAATTTCCATATCATTACAAATTTTTATAGCTGGTTGTGGTAAAATTCCAGCAGGTTCAATTACTCTATGTGTTCCATATTTACATCCTTTTTTCATTTTTATCCTCCAATTTAATTTGTTTATTCAATAAATGTCTATCTACTTTTCAATCCTAAAATTTCTCTAGCTTCATTTGGACTTGCAATTTCTCTTCCTAATTCTTTAGCAATTCTAACAACTCTCTCTACTAGCTCACCATTAGATTTTGCTAGAACTCCTTTATCAATGTAAACATTGTCTTCAAACCCAACTCTTACATGTCCTCCCATAACTATAGCTAAAGCTGCCATTTGAAATTGTGATCTTCCAACTCCAGCAACAGTCCAAGTAGAACCTTCTGGAATACTATCAACCATAAATGCTAAGTCCCTTGCAGTTGCAGCTATCTGTACACCCATAACAAAGTCAAAATGCATTGGTTTTTGTATAAATCCCTGTTTTTGATATCTTATTGCTAGATCAATCATTCCTTTATCAAAAACTTCAACCTCAGGTTTTACTCCTCTTTCTATAAGAATCCTTCCAAAATTTTTAATCGTATTCTCTGTATTTACAAAAACTTCATCTCCACCAAAGTTACAAGTTCCACAATCAAGAGTAGCCATTTCTGGATGTAGCTCAGTTGGTTGTAGTCTTTCTAGATCTGTCATTCCTACAGCCCCACCAGTTGAAGGTTGAATTATAACATCTGGACATTTTTTTTGAATAGCCTCCATACACACTCTATATCTTTCTTTATCTTGAGTAGGAGTACCATCATCTTCTCTAACATGTAAATGAATAATACTTGCTCCTGCTTTATAAGCTGACTCAGCTTCTCTAACTATTTCATCAACAGTATAAGGAACTGCTGGATTATGTTCTTTAGTAACTTCTGCACCACATATAGCAGCTGTTATTATTAACTTTTCCATTCCTTTCGCCTCCTTTTATTTTTTATTTTTTCTTTGTTTATCCTTTGGAGTTACACAAGTTCCTGTTGCTCTACATACAACTATTGGCTCTGACAAAACATCAGCAGCAGAATCAGAAATATCTGGTCTTGGAACTATAACTTTTCTAGCTTCAAATACCATTTTTCTTGAAGAGTTTCCTACATTTACAATTTCTCCTACAGCTTCTATATAGTCTCCAGCAAAAACAGGAGCCATAAATTCAACACTGTCGTAAGCTTTAAATAAACCTTCATCTCCATCCATTTGGATTAAAAGTTCAGTAGCAACATCTCCGAACAATTGTAGCATCCTAGCACCATCAACTAAATTTCCTCCGTAATGTGCATCATGAGAACTCATTCTCAATCTAATTAATGATTTCATAAAAAAGCCTCCTTAAAATAAAAAAATCATAATAAAATAGAGCTGCATATAAAAAGTTGCCTTAGTCTATCCATTATGAATCAAACGAAAAACTATAAATAGCTCTCCATATTCAAAACGAATATGACAGTCAATGTTCATCACGCATTGACCAAGAAAAATAAGCATAAGCTCTTACTTTTCTTTCGGCAACTATGCCCTTCACATAAAGCATCGGTGGCTTATACCTTAACATCTTTATGCTACCTACATATTTGCACCTCTATTTTATTTCCTTATTCAGTTTTAATTAAATATACCAACCTTGACTTCCTTAATATATACTAACATCATACCTTATGACATAATTATAATATTATTTTTTCAAATAGTCAATAAATTTTTTGAAATTTATTTTCACTTTTTTCTTTATTTGCTCTAAATAAGAACATATAAATATAAAACTTTGGACTATTAATGTTGTTTATAAAAAAAATAAAGAAATTTTCTAAGTATTATTTTTTCTAGTTTTAAAGAAATATTTCTTATTTATATTTTTTATAGCATTTAATTTTTAATATTATATATGCTTTAAATTAAATCACAGTTTTTTATATATAGGAGTATAAGTTTATTTAATAAAAAATTCTATTTCATCTCTTCTATATTTCATAGTATAAAATATATTTATTTTTTTATTTTCTTATATATTAAAAAAGGAACTTTAGTCTTTTAAACTAAAATTCCTTTTCAAATTTTGTATATTTTCCTACTAGAAGATAATTCTCAAGCCTAAACCTGCTTTTTTGTTCTTTCCTTTTGTATCATAGCCTATGCTTGCTGTGATTCCGTATCTTTCATTATCTAAGCCTAAGCTTAAATCTGCTCCTACACTTCCTCTTCTATCTTCTTTTTCTCCTCTTATGTTAAACCAGTCTGCATTTGTATGCGCTACCCTTGCCTTATTCTTAGCATTGGCAACTCTTCCTAATTCGTTTTCATATTTTACACCAAGTTTTGCATTAAAGAAGTTTCTTCCTGATAGTGGAGTCTTGTAGATTAATTCTCCTCCTATTTCCGGTTTTATTGAAATATAGTCATTAGCTTTAATTTCTAATCTCATTTCTCCGGATTTTTCATCTATCTTTTGGAATCTTCCATATTCTGCTTTAATACTTCCATATCCTCTTAGGCTAAAGTCTTCACTCAGTCTGAATGTTTTACTTAGTTCATTCTTAAGCGCTAATCCATATGACCAGTATTTAGATCTTGCATTAAATATTTCATCCACAACTAAGAATTTTCTATGCATCTTATTATAACCTGCAAAAGCTTCTCCTGATATAGTCCAGTTTAAACTGTTATTATCATCAAAAGCAACTGATTTAAATAGACCCAACTTAGCTTGTAGCATTTCTTCTTTTGAGTTTCCTATATCTTTGAAACTGAATTTATTGTGAACTAAACCTGTGTACCATCCACTTGATTTACCAAGTTTTACAGTTTCATTTTCTCCAACATAAGCAACTCCATAAGCATTATTTTTGTAATCTATTATACCTGCCGTATCAGTTGAATACTCTCCCTTCATTCCAAATACTTTTATCTTATTTGAATCCTTAGATGCTGTTCTCCATTCATCTTTTAAGTAATCAAATTCTTTATCAAGTATTTGTCCTGTTGAGTGTATTCTTTGTTGAATATTTGCATACTGATGTCCCATCATTTCAT
>NZ_JAUMYY010000029.1 GCF_030528405.1 Fusobacterium sp. | reverse complement strand
TCTTTATTAAAATTTTCCTCTATATATTTGTCAAGTCTTTCATAGAGTTCAGCTATTTTATCCATAGAAATAGTGAAACCTGCTGCTCCAGAGTGGCCACCGTATTTTATTAAAATGTCACTAACAGAATTTAAACAATCTACAATATTTAAACCTTCTATACTTCTACAAGAAGCAGTTGCTATGCCTTCATCTTCTTTTATTTCCATAATAATAGTGGGTTTATAATATTTATCCAATATTTTTGAAGCCACAATGCCTATTACACCATGATGAAAAGTCTTACTTGCAACTAGGATTAAATTTTTTTCATAAAGTTTTTGTTTTTCAACTTCATTTATTGACTTTTCAAATATTTTATTTTGAATTTCTTTTCTATCATAATTGTTTTGTAAAAGCTCTTCTATTATTTTTAGACATTGAAAAGAGTCTTCTTCCAAAAATAATTTTACAGCATTTTTTGCATCTTCTAGACGACCTGCCGCATTAAAAATTGGAGCAATTATATAGCCTACATCGTAAGCTGAGTAGGTTCTGTACTCATAATCATCTGGAAATATTTTTCTTAAGAGTTGTTTAAGTCCTATCCATTTTGTTTGATTAAGAGCCCTAAGTCCTTTTTTGACAAACTTTCTATTTTCTGAAACTAGAGGTACTATATCAGCTATTGTTCCAATAGCTACAATATCTAAATATTTGTCTATAGCTTTTAAATTATTTTTTTTAGAAAATAATGCATAGACAAGCATAAAAGCAGTACCTACTCCTGCTAAATATTTAAAATTGTATTCATTTTCTTCTCTCTTGGGATTAATTATGGCAAGAGCTTTAGGCATATTAGCTGTTATTTCATGATGATCAGTAATTATAAAATCTAAATTTAATTCATTTGCAAATTTTATTTCCTCTATTGAATTAATACCACAGTCAACACTTATTACTAAATCTGTTGAATCATCTTTTAAAAATTTTATAGCTTCTTTGTTTAAACCATAACCATCGTCTCTAAGTGGGATGTAATAATCCACATTTGCTCCTAGTTCTGAAAGAGCTAAGTAAAGTATAGATACAGATGTAATACCATCGACATCATAGTCTCCATAAATATAAATTTTTTCCTTTTTATCAATAGCTACAAAGATTCTTTTAACAGCTAGCTCCATATCTTTTAACTCAAATGGATTAAAATCTAAATTTTCATCTAAATTTAAATTTCTACTTCTTAAAATATTTTCAATAGTTATATCATATTTTGAACTTCTATCTATATAAAAATTGTTTATAAAGGTCTTTATCCAAGTTGTTTTTTTCATGAATTTCTCCTATGAAACTTATTTTTGCTTTGCACTAATATTATATAATTTTAAGAAAATACTTCAAAGAAAATAAAAAAGGAATACTTTTATTTTTTATTAGCAGTCAGGAATTAATTTTTTTCTAAATAAAAATTCAGCCAAATATATAAATGGTGTATCACAAATAGCAACTATTGTTTTTATTATGTAAGTAGAGATAAAAATTTGCAGCAATGTTTCAAAAGGATAAACTCCATAAAAAGCTATCAATGTGAAAATTAAGTTATCCAATATTTGACTTATCAATGTACTTCCATTATTTCTAAACCATAAATATTTAGTACTAGGAAGTTTACTTTTAATAAGTTCATATAGCCAAACATCGTGAAATTGAGAAATAAGATAGGCGCTCAAAGATGCAAATACAAGCCTAGGCATTAAAGAAAATATTGCTCTAATTCCATTAAAAAGTTTTATACCTTCTGGGATATCAAGAGGTGTAAATAGAATCGCAAGTTGCATAATAATTGCCATTGAAATAAGAGAGAAAAATCCTATTTTTACTGCAATTTTTGCCTCTTGTTTACCATAGTTTTCGTTTAAGATATCTGTGATTAAAAAGCCACCTGCATACAATATATTACCTAAGGTTGCATCCATTCCAAAAAGTCTTACAAGCATAACAACTTGTATATTTGCAAGTATAGTTGATATTGGTACCCAAATATATAGCCCTATTTTTCCAAATTTTTTATATGCAAAACTTATACATGAAAAATTTACCAACATCATTATAAACCATAAAATAATATTTCTCATTGTTCAAATACTCCTAATTCCTTATTGTCTATTAAAATTTCTACACGCTCATTATTAAAAAGCTCTTTCATTTCAGTGATAAACCATCTAACTAGTTCTTCATCTCTTTTAACTAGGGTTCCATTATTTACAAAGACATTTACTGTGATAGCTTTAAAATATTTTAATCCCATTTCTATATCTTTTCTAATCATTTCTTTTGTTTGGCCTCTAGTTCCAATTAAAAGACAGACAGAATAGATACTATTGGATAAATATTTAAGTTCTTCTTCTCTTAAAAAAAATTTTTTATTATAAACATTAATTCGGAAGTCATTATCAAAAGTTTCCATCCCCATTCGAAATCTAAGTTCGACTTTTTTCTCAAGATTAAAGAAGGATATAATTTCATCTAAGCGCTTTATATAGCTATAGTAAATCTCAAAATATAAAATATTAATCCCTTTCTCATAAACAATGTCTCTTATTTTCTCCAAACTTTCTTTAGGAATTTCAAATACAGAACCAGAATTAATAACCTCTAAAACTTTAAATTCTCCAGTTATTTTCTTTAAAACTTCTTGATTTGTAAGGTTTATCTCCTCTTCATTACTTGAATTATCTTCAATATAATTACAAAAACTACATTTTCCATAGATACAAGGAAAAGATTTTAAAAGGACTATTTCTCTTGCAAATCTTCCTTTAACTTTGCTATATCGTATTCCCATTTTGCTCCTTTTATTCTTAAAATTTAACTCCAAGTTTTTAATATAATATCCTTAAAATAATAAAAATTTCTAAAATATAAAAAAAGCTGATACAAAAATCAGCTAGCCAATAAACAAAAAATAATATTTCTTATGAAATAAAAAAATCTAGTTTTTTAGAGATGGTTTGGCTAGCACATCTATACTTATACTTCTTTATCTATAATACTTCTGAAAACAAAAAATGTCAATAATATATTTTATCTCTAACAAAGCTATGATATAATAAAATACTAAAATAATTTTAATTAAGAGGTCTTTATGAACATTAAAATAAAAAATAAAAGTAAAAATAATTCAACAGACAATCTATATAAAAAAATAAATGATATAAATAAGGAAAAGAAAAAAGAAGAAGAAAAGAATAATGTTAAAAAGAGGACTCAAAATATAATTATAATCTGTTTGATTCTTATATTAATAGGCTTTGCCAATTTTTATAGTGCTATTTTACGTTTTGATAGTAGAATTGTTTTTAATAAAATATTAAAGCATCTGTTAATATTTTCTATTTCTCTTACTTGCTTTTTAGTAAGTTCAAGAATAAACTTTAAAATTTTTAGCAATAGACGAGTTAGATATTTGTTTTTAATTTTAGGTCTTTTAATATTCTCTATTGTAGCATTCTTTCCAAATAAAGAATTATTTCCAATTATAAATGGTGGAAAGGGCTGGATAAGAATAAAAGGTTTTAGTTTACAAATAACAGAGCTCTATAAAGTAGCATATATATTAATGATAACAAGTTTACTTGCAAGAGGAAAAGATGATGATAGCGATATGACTCCGATAAAAAACATTGCAAGTATACTGGTATATCTTGGTTTTTTTATTTTTTTATTACTGTGCTTAAAAGATTTAGGAACAGGAATACACTACATAATGATAACAATTTTTTTAATATTCTTATCAGATATTAAAGATAAAATAATATGGCCAATTATAAGCTTTTTCTTTATGCTTCTAGCTCTTGCTACTTATTTATTCTATAAATTTGGAGAAAATTTTGGGTATAAACATCATAGACTTAAAATTTTTGTAGATGGCATAGTTGAAAATACTTATGATAGATTTGAGGCTTATCAAATTTATCAATCTCTTGTTGGTTTTGGAACAGGTGGATTATTTGGTAAAGGATATGGAAATGGAGTACAAAAATATAGTTATATTCCTGAAGTTGAAACTGATTTTGCAATTTCTACTTTTGGTGAAGAAATGGGACTTTTTGGGATGATATTAATACTTATAACTTTTTTTATACTTTTTACTTTGATAATGAACGTAGCAGAAAATTCTAAGTCTTATTTTGGAAAGTATTTGGCTTCTACTATAGCAGGATATTTTATAACTCAAGTTGTTATCAATATAGGAGTTGCAATAGGTTTGATACCTGTTTTAGGTATTCCATTGCCATTTATTAGTTCTGGTGGTTCATCACTTTTAGCACTTTCAATAGCAATGGGAATTGTAATAAATATAAATAACTCAAAATTACAAGAACTTGAAGATTGAATTTTTGACAATAGTTCTTAGTAGTGATATAATTTTTTGATATAAAGTTTTAAATAAAGGTGGAAAAAGATGGAAATGAAAAATATTATAGAGAAAGTAAATTATTATTCTCGACTTGCAAAGCAAAGAGAACTCAGTGAAGAAGAGAAAATTCAAAGAGAACATTATAGAAAACTTTATCTTGAACAGTTTAAAAATCAAGTTAGGGGTCATTTAGAAAATATAGAGATAGTTGATAATAAGCAACAGTTAAATTAGGGGGAAAAAATGCTAAAAGTAAAAGATATTTTTAGGAATGGAGAAAAATATTTAAACAAAGAGGTAGAACTTTTTGGATGGGTAAGAAAAATTAGAGACCAAAAGAAATTTGGATTTATTGAATTAAATGATGGTTCATTTTTTAAAGGAGTACAAATAGTATTTGAAGAAAATTTAGAAAATTATGAAGAGATTTCAAGACTTTCTATTTCATCAACTATAAAAGTTAAAGGAATTTTAATAGAATCACAGGGAGCAGGTCAAGCTTTAGAGATTAAGGCAACAAAAATAGAAGTTTTTCAAAAAGCTAATTTGGATTATCCTTTACAAAATAAAAGACACACTTTTGAATTTTTAAGAACAATTGCACATTTAAGACCAAGAACAAATGCTTTCTCAGCGGTTTTTAGAGTGAGATCTGTTCTTGCATATGCAATACATAAATTTTTCCAAGAACAAAATTTTGTTTATGTACATACACCAATAATAACTGGTTCTGATGCAGAAGGTGCTGGAGAAATGTTTAGGGTTACAACTCTTGATATGAACAAGTTACCTAAAAAAGAGGATGGAACAGTAGATACAAGTAAAGATTTTTTTGGAAAGGAAACTAATTTAACAGTTAGTGGGCAACTAAATGGGGAAACTTATTGTGCAGCATTTAGGGATATTTATACATTTGGCCCAACTTTTAGAGCAGAGTATTCTAACACAGCAAGACATGCTTCTGAATTTTGGATGATAGAGCCTGAAATTGCTTTTGCTGATTTAGGTGCAAATATGGAATTGGCTGAGGCTATGGTAAAATATATTATTAAATATGTAATGGATAATTGTCCAGAAGAAATGGAATTTTTTAATGCCTTTGTTGAAAAAGGTTTATTTGAAAAGTTAAAAAATGTTTTAGAAAATGATTTTGGAAGAGTTACTTATACAGAAGCTATAGAAATTTTAGAAAAATCCAATAAGAAATTTGAATTTCCTGTTAAATGGGGAATAGATTTACAAAGTGAACATGAACGATATTTAGCGGAAGAATATTTTAAAAAACCTATTTTTGTAACAGATTATCCAAAAGATATTAAAGCATTTTATATGAAGTTAAATGAAGATGGAAAAACTGTTAGAGCTATGGATTTATTAGCACCAGGAATAGGAGAAATAATAGGTGGTTCTCAAAGAGAAGATAACTATGACTTACTAGTTAAAAGAATGGATGATTTAGGACTGGATAAGGAAGCATATTCATTTTATTTAGATTTAAGAAGATATGGAAGCTTTCCCCATTCAGGTTATGGATTAGGTTTTGAGAGAATGCTTATGTACATAACAGGAATGCAAAATATAAGAGATGTGATTCCTTTTCCAAGAACACCTAACAATGCAGAGTTTTAATAAAGATTTTGTTAACAATATAATTTTTATTTTAAGGAGTGGTTGATATGACATTTAGATTTGCTGAAGAGAAAGATGCTTCAAAGATTTTGTATTTTATAAAAGCACTTGCGGATTATGAAAAGCTAGCAAATGAAGTGGTAGCTACTGAAGAAGACTTAAAAGAATGGATATTTAAAAAACAAAAAGCTGAAGTAATTTTTTTATTAGAAAATAATAAAGAAGTTGGCTTTGCATTATTTTTTCATAATTTTTCAACTTTTTTAGGAAGGGCAGGTCTTTATTTAGAGGATTTATTTGTTTTACCTGAATATAGGGGGAAAGGATATGGGAAAGCTTTATTTAAAGAGCTAGCAAGAATTGCAGTTGACAGAGGTTGTGGACGTTTAGAATGGTGGTGTTTGGATTGGAATAAACCAAGCATAGATTTTTATCTTTCTTTAGGAGCAAAACCTATGGATGAATGGACAGTTTATCGTTTGACTGGAGATACCTTAAAAAAACTAGCTAAATAATTAAGAGAGAGAATATGAAAAAAAAAATTAAAGAAGTAATTGTAGTTGAGGGGAAAGATGATATTTCAGCTGTAAAAGCAGCTGTAATAGCTGAAGTTTTTCAAGTAAATGGTCATGCCGTGAGAAAAAATAAAAGTATAGAAAAGTTAAAAATTGCCTATGAAAATAAAGGGCTTATAATTTTGACTGATGCTGACTATGCTGGGGAAGAGATTAGAAAATATCTAAATAAAAATTTTCCTAATGCAAAAAATGCTTATATTCCTAGAAAAAATAGTATAAAAAATAAGGATATAGGGATAGAAAATGCAAAACCTAAGGACATAATTCTTGCTTTAGAGAGAGCAAGATGTAGCTTTGAAGAAAATTTAGATAGTGTCTTTACAACAAATTTACTTTTTGAATATGGATTAATAGCTCAAAAAAATTCGTTTGAGCTTAGAGAAAGACTGGGTAATGAGTTAGGAATAGGCTATTCTAATGGAAAGCAGCTTATCTCTAAATTAAATAAATATAATATCAGTTTTACAGAATTTGAAAATGCTTATAATAAAATAAAGAAATAGCACCTTATGGTGCTATTTTTCTATTTTTAATACTCTGAAAGAATTTAAAACAGCAAGTATTGTTACTCCTACATCTGCAAAAACTGCTTCCCACATACTAGCCATGCCAAATGCACTAAGTATGAGCGCAATAACTTTTATTATAAAAGCTATGGACATATTTTGGATTGCAATTTTAATAGTTTTTCTTGCAATTTTAATAGAGCTAACAATTTTTTTCAGTTCATCAGTCATTATTACAACATCAGCAGCTTCTATTGCAGAATCAGAACCAATACCTCCCATTGCTATACCAACATCAGCTCTCGCTAAAACAGGAGCATCATTTATGCCATCACCAACAAAGACAACTTTCTTTTTTGAATTTTTCTTTCGTGTTAAAATTTCTTCAAATTTAGCAACTTTGTCAGCTGGGAGTAAATTAGTGTAAAATTCATCTAAATTAAGTTTTTCTGCTACTTTTTTTCCAATTTTTTCTGTATCTCCAGTTAGCATAATAGTGCTTTTAACACCAAGTTTCTTCAAATTTTCAATATCTTCTTTTGCAGTTCTTTTAATTTCATCAGCAATTAAAACATAACCAACAAAATTATTTTCGATAGCAACATAGAGAATGGTTCCCGTTTCTTCAACTTTTAAGTTTTCTGGAATGTTTACAAGTTTTTTATTCCCAACAAGTATATTTTTATTTTTTACCCTAGCTTTAATACCTTTTCCAGAAATTTCTTTTATTTCTTGAATTTCGTTTTGATTGATTTCTTTTTTATAATATTTTAAAATTGACTTTGCAATTGGATGATTTGAAGCTGATTCAGCAAGTGCAACTAACTCTATAAATTCATCTTCTGAAAAATTTTCATTGCAAATTTTTATTTTTTGCACAGAGAAAAGTCCTTTAGTTAAAGTCCCAGTCTTATCAAAAATTATCGTATCTATATTAGCAAGTGCTTCTAGATAATTTCCACCTTTAACTAAAATTCCATCAGTTGAAGCGGCACCGATTCCACCAAAAAAACTCATAGGAATTGATATAACAAAGGCACAAGGGCAAGATACAACCAAAAAGGCAAGAGCTCTGAAGATCCATTCTTTCCAGTTTCCAATATCAAAGCTTAATGGTGGTATTACTGCAAGTAAAATTGCTAAGACAACAACAATAGGAGTGTAAATTTTTGCAAATTTGCTAATTAACTTTTCAGACTTTGATTTTCTGCCTGCTGCATTTTCAACTAAATCTAAAATTTTATTAACAGTAGAATCGAAATATTCTTTTGTAACTATAGCCTGAATTAGACCATTTATATTGATACAGCCGCTTAATATATCTATCCCTTCTTCAACCTCAAATGGTAGAGATTCACCTGTTAAAGAAGAAGTATCAAGTGTAGCATAACCTTTTATTACTTTTGCATCTAAAGGAACTCTTTCACCAGAACGAATTTCAATAATTTCTTCCAGTTTAACTTCATCGGGTTCAATAGTTTCTACTTTACCATTTCTAATAACATTTGCAAATTTGGGTTTTATATCCATAAGTTCAGCAATAGATTTTCTTGATTTTGATACTGCGTAACTTTGAAATAGTTCTCCTACTTCATAAAAAAGCATTACAGCAACAGCTTCTGGATATTCACCAATGATTATAGCTCCAAGTGTAGCTATGGACATTAAAAAATTTTCATCAAATATTTCCTTTCTTTTTATATTTCTAAAGGCTTTTAATAGAACTCCTCTTCCAACAATTATATAAGTAATTAATAATAGAATTATTCCAAGAGTAGAGTTATATTTTTTTAAGAATAAACCTAGAATAAAAAAAATAAAAGCCAATAAAATATTTTTTTCTCTCTTTCCCATTTTAATTATTTCTCCAAACTAAGCTTTCACAATATTAACATCTGGTTCAAGCTCATTTATAATTTTTTTAGCCTCAATAAGTATATTTTCAAATTTTTCATCTACTGCTTCAAGAGTCATTTTGGTAGTCATAAAATTAACTATAACTGAGTTAACTCCCTCCAATTTTGCAACTTTTTCTTCTATTTTACTTGCACAGTGAGCACAGTCTAATCCTTCTAGTTTAAAAATTTTTTTCATATTTTACCTCCATATATTTTATATTTTTTCTTCTTTTATATGTATTAATCCTTGTTCAAAGATTTCTTTTACATGATTATCCGCTAATGAATAAAAAACTTCTTTTCCTGATTTACGAAATTTTACTAAATTTGCCTCTCTCAAAGAACGAAGTTGATGAGAAATTGCAGATTTTGTCATATTTAAAACATTAGCAAGATCACAAACACACATTTCACTTTCATCTAAAGCCCATAAAATTCTAATTCTTGTTCCATCTCCAATAACTTTAAAGAAATCTGATAAATCACTTAAAGTTTCATCTTTTGGCATCTTATCTTTTACTTTTCTTATAATATCTTCATGGACTACATCACAATCACATATTTTATTGTTCTTCATAATCATCTCCTTAATTATATATGAATAGACATTCAACTGTTAATTTATTATAGTTGAATAATTGCTCACTTGTCAAGAGGTACTTTTTATTTTTTTGCTCAATAATTTATCAAAATAGTTTTTAAAATTTAACAAAATAAAATAATATTATTTGCTTATAAAAATTTTTTATAGATTTTTTTAAAATGTTGTGATATAATTTGTCGTTGTTTTTATATTTTAAAACTATACGTATTTTTTGAACGAAAAGGAGATATAATGTTTATTTTTAGAAAAAGAATGGTATTAATTTTTCTTTTAGCAATAGCTATACAAAAAAATTTATTAGCAGCTTCACTAATAAACCCTAGTCCAAATAATGATGCAGGAGTTATTTTAAAGCGTGAGCAAGAAATTTTAAAAAAAGAAAAAATGCTAAAAGATTTTGAAGAAGAAAAGACAAAAATAAGAGAGGGAGTACAGAATAAAAATTTACTTCAAACTCAGGAAAAAGAACAGGAAGAAATTTTTTTTAAAGTTAATAAATTCAAAATAGATGAATCAGAAATTCTTTCACAAATCGAAATTGAAAATATTATAAGGCAATATATAGGTAAAGAAATAAAGATAGAGGATTTATATAAAATTATTAATAAAATTAATGAGCTATATGAAAAAAAAGGTTTTATTGTTTGTCGTGCAATTTTACCATCACAAACAATAAAAAATGGAGAAATTGAAATTAGATTAATCGAAGGAAAAACAGGAGAAGTCCAAATAAAAGGAAATATTTCAACGAAAGAAAATTATATCAAAAATAGAATATCCTTAGCAGAGGGAGAAATTTCTAATTTTAAGAAATTAAATCAAGATCTCATATGGTTTAATGCAACTAATGATGCACAAATAAGAGTTGAAATGCAAGCTGGTAAAAAAATTAAAACAACAGACTATATACTGAATGTTTATGAACCCCAAAAAAATCAATTTACTATTTTTGGAGATAATTTTGGTTCAAAAAATACAGGAGAATATCGTACAGGTATTAGTTATGTTAATAATAGTTTAACTAATTATAGAGATCAGTTTTTGATTTCTGGGATAAAAACAAAGGGGACAGATTCAGTAGGACTTTACTATAGTTTTCCTATAACAAGAAAAGGTGGGCGTTTAAACTTTCAATATTCTAATGGAAAAATTGAAATAATAAAAGGTGATTTAAAAGACTTAAAAGTAAAAGGAAAATCATCAAGTTATGGTTTTGGATTTACACAGACTTTATCAGTAAATGAAAAAAGAAAAATAGAAACTTCTATTGATTGGTCAAAGCAAAAGTCCTCAACAGATATATTAGATTTTAATTGGGTAAGGGATGAAATTTCTAAAATAAATTTCTCTCTATCAATGATAACATACGGTGAAAATCAAATACTATACACAAAGAATAATTTTTCAAAAGGAAGGGCTAAATTTTTAAGTGGCAAAGAGAAAAATTTTAAAAAATATAATTTATTTTTGATGTATCAGAAAAAATTTGCTAATAAAACTGCATTTAGTACAAAACTAGATGCCCAATATTCTTTTAGTGATTATCTTCCTTCAGCAGAACAATTTTATGCTGGTGGAACATATAGTGTAAGGGGTTATAGTGAAAGTTTTATGGGAGCAGATAAAGGTATTTCAATCAGTAATGAATTTTCAATGCCATTAGGAAATTATGGAGATACTTTTCTGTTTTTTGATGCAGCATCTTTTCATGGAAAAAATGCTTTGAAAAAAAATAAAATATATGGAATAGGACTTGGGTATAAGAAAAGTTTTGAAAAGGGGACATCTATATCTGCAAGTCTTGGATTTCCTCTAGTTAAAAATATAAATAATTTTGAAGTGGATTCATATAGACTGCATATTACAATAAATCATCAATTTTAGGAGAGTTAAAAATGAGTAAAGACAAAGTAAATATTGAATTAAAAAAAGGTTTTTCTAAAAAAACTATAATTAAGATGGCAACATTGGGATTTTTGATAAATTCTATAAATTCAAGTGCTAATGGAATAAAAGCCACAGAGGGATTCGGAACAAATGTTCAACAAAATGGAAATATTTTTGATATAACAACTTCAAAAATAAAAGGTGAGAATGCATTTAACAGTTTTGAAAGTTTTGATTTAGATGCAAATAAAATAGCCAATTTACATTTTGGTAGCAAAGGAGGAAGAGAGGCAATAAATCTTTTCAACTTTGTTAAAGAAAGAATAAACATTGACGGTACAGTTAATGCTATTAAAAATAATCAAATAGGAGGAAACCTATATTTTCTTAGTTCTGAAGGAATGGTTGTTGGAAAAACTGGGGTTATTAATACAGGCTCACTACATATTTTAACTCCAACAGCTGATGATTTTAAGAAAACATTAGAAAGTGTTGAAAATAATGGGCAGTTTTTAAAGATCTTTTCCGATGATGGAAAACTTGCAATTCCTCTAAATCCAAGTGGTAGTATTGTAATTAATGGTAAAATAAATGCTGTTAATGATATTAGAGTGGATGCAGCACAGATTAAAATATCAAAAGAGGGAGTATTAAAAACAGGAGTTGTAGACTTTTCAAATTTAGTTAATATTAGTGGAGTAGAAAATTTAGATAACATAGTACTTACAGCAACTAGAGATTCAGATAAAGGAGATATTATACTTTCTGCTTATGCTGATAGAAATTCTAAAGACGAAAATTTAAAACATAATACAATAAAAGGTAGTGGAGAGGCATTAATAAGAAAAAATATTATTGCCAGTGTTGAAAGTGAAGGAGAGCTTGAATCAGCAAAGGATGTTAAAATTTCAGCAACAGTTACTAACGGCTCTTTAAAGAAAGTTGATGGTGATGATGAATTTTATAAATCAGAAGCAGCTATTGCAAATCTTGAGGCTAAAGTCGATATAAGTGCTGGAAAAATTAAAGGGAAAAATATTGATATAAGTGCAAGCTCTAAAAACTACTATGACACTCCAGGAGTAATTAAAGGTGGAGAGTTTGCTCTTTCAGCTTTAACAGGGTCAATTTCTCCTATTAACATAAAGGGCTCTTTAGGTCTATTAACAAGTAAAGCTAGTGTAAATATTAAAAAAGATGCTACTTTAGAATCGGAAGGAAAAACAAATATTAATGCTTTCAGTGGAGTTCGAGCACTTATGGGAGCTTCAACTACACCTTTAAAAATAAAAAATTTATATTTAAAAGGAGCGGAAGGAAAAATTCCAAATATTGCAGCAGCATATGTTAATACTGAAAGTGATGCTAATATAAATATAGAGGGAGAAATAAAATCCAAAGGCAATGTAGATATAAAAGCCAAGTCTTCGAATACAATAGACGCTAATACAAATGCAGGAACTATAAAAAATGATAATAAAGTAGGAATTTCAGTTCTTGTAACAAAGGGAGTAAATAAATCTTCTGTTAATATTACAAAAGACGCAAAAGTATCATCTGACTCAGATATAAATATTGGTTCTGAAACAGAAAGTTCACTTAGAGCAAAGGTTGCAGGAACAATTGGAGATAATGCTAATGCTATTATAGCTGCAAATGTTTCTGAATATAAAAGTTCTTCTGATTTAAAAATAGCAGGAACAGTAAATTCTTCTGGTAAATTGGATATAAGTTCAAAAAATATTATAAAGGAAAATATTTTAAATACTACAAGTAAAATAGGCTCAGGTAAATTAATAAATGAAGTTGTTATGGAATCAGAGCATACTAAAAAGTTAATGGAAGCTATAAAAAATAGATTTGGTGGTGAAGATGAGAAAACTAAAAAGAGTTTTACGGATCTTTTTAATATAGGAGCATCAGCAACTATTATTAATCATGATAACTCTTCTAATATAAAAATAGAAAAAGATGCAAAACTTTCATCTAATTTAGGGACATCTATAAAAGCTTTAAATGAAGTTCAAAATATCCATGTAGAAACTTCAAGTGCAACCTTAGCTACTAGAGAGGAAGAAAATAAAAAACTAAGTGTTGGAGCAGCCCTACTTTATGGAAATATAAAAAATAATGCTTCAGTAGACATAGAAGAAGATACTCAAATTACTTCTAAAGGAAAAATTGATATAACTGGTGAATCAAAAATAGAATATAAAAATATTTCTAAAATGATAGGAGAATTACTTGAAAGAGTACAAGATTTACAAAATATTTTTTCAGAAGGTGGAGAATTTAAGGGAGAATTAGGACTTATTGATCCTGATAAATTTGAGGAATTAGAAGGTATTCTTAAAGAATTTAAAAAGAAGTTGGATGGAAAACCAGACTTACTAACTAGTGGAGAAAAAATTACAATAACTTTGTCTGATGGACAGACAAAAACTGGAACAGCTCCAGAAATAATAAATTATTTAACAGAAGAAATGAAAAAGTTTGGAGATTCTATACCCGATATCAGTCAAAAAAATATTGATAATGAAAAAGGCTTTGGAGCAAATACTAAAGATTTTATTTCAAGTTTAGCTGGAATATTCAAAGAAGCTTCTGACTTTGCTTCAATAGGTAATTATTCAACTTTTCATACTTATACTTCAGCTGCTGTAAATCCAGATAAGGATACTTCAGTTGTTTCAGGTTCTGTTTCTTGGATAGATTTACAAAATCACAGTAAGGTAAATATTGGAAAAAATGCTCAAATTAAAGCCGATGAGAATCTTAATGTTCACTCAAATAACAAAACAGAAACTGTAACAATAGTTGGAAAAGCTGGTCTTACAAAGAGTAGCAATAATTCAACTGCCGTTGGTGCTTCTATGAATATTCAAAATATAAATACTTCTTCTTCTGTTATAACAAAAGAGAAGGCATTGCTGGAAGCTAAAAATCTTGATATTAAGGCTAATAGTAATATATTTAATGTAGCAGCTTCTCTAAATGCTGGTGGAGGAGGAAATAGCTTAAATGGAATGGTAAGCTATATTCAAGGAAGTAGTAAAAACCTTATTTCTATTGATGATGAAACTATTTTAACAGGCAAAGAAAAAATCTCTATAAGTAGTAAAAATGATACTTCTATTGCAAATGCTGCTGGAGCAGTAGCTATTGGGCAAAAAAATGCAGCTGTTGGTGTTGGAATAGCTATTAATAACTATGAAGTTGATAATAAAGTTGCCATAGAAGATAATGATAATGGAAGCAGTGAATATGATAAGGATACAAGCAAGGCTAATATAAATACTAAAGCCTTTGAAGTGGAGGCAAAAACTACAGGAAAAATCAATGCTATATCAGTAGCAGGTGGAATTTCAAAAGCTGGAAACGAAGGCGGTAGAGGAATTTTTGACAGTATTGGTGATAAGGTTGACGGAGTTAAAAATGGTGCTGCAAACACTATTGGACTGCTTACAAATAAGATTACAGGTTTCTTAAATAAGGGAAAAGGAAGTCTTGGTTCTAATTTAGGTGGTTCAGAACAAGGTGGAAATAATAGTGTTTTAAAAAATTCAATAGCTCCTAAATTTAGTCTTGGTGCTGCTGGAAGTACTTCTTTGAATTTAATTAATAAAAATACGAATGTTGTTATAGATGGAGTTAATATTAACTTCACAGAAGGAAAAAAATCATTTAATGTTTCAGCAACAGATTCATCATTTATAGGTGCATGGAGTGGAGCAGCGGCATTAAATATGAATTTCGTTGATTATGGTGAGAAAAATATAAGTGCTGGAATTGCTGGAGCTGCAGCTGTAAATAAAATTAATAATTCCGTGGGGGCTGTCTTAAAAAATAATGTAATCACAGGAGCAAAAAATATAAAAGTGGGAGCTCTAAGTGGAGGGACACAAATAGCTGCTGGATTAGGTTTAGCAATATCAAAAGATGGAGGAGGACATGGAAAAAATCATCAATTAGGAACTTCTGCTTCTGTAAATCTAATAGAAAATAATGTGAACTCTGTTTTAGAAAATAATACAGTAAATGGTAATGCTGAAAAAACAAATGTGGATCTTACAGCCTATAATAGTGACACACAAATTACAGGAGGTCTTAATTTACAATTAGGAGAATCTAAAGGCTCTTTAGGGACATCTTTATCAATAAGCAGATTAAAAAATAAAGTTAATGCTGAAATTAAAGGTGGCTCATATTCTAATATAAATAATGTAGGAGTTAAAGGTATACTAGCTACAACACAAATAACATCAGCAGTGGCTGCTGGGATAACTAGCACAGGAGAAAGTGGAGGTATAGGAGTATTTGAAGGAGCTGCTTCATATAATGAAATTGATAATTCTATTAATTCGACAATAGATGGAGCTAGTATTAATAATGCTAATAATATAGATGTTCTTGCAAGAGATACAAAATCTACTTCAGATTTAGCTAAAGAATATCAATCGCAAATAGATCAAAATCATAAAGATTATTTAGCAAAGAGAGGTATTGATGCAACAGGTGAAAGTTATCAAACAGAAGGGAATAAAAATTTATTAAATAAAAAAGATGGTGCAGTAATTGTGTCGGCGGCGCTTGCTGGCTCAGCTACAAATAAGGCTTCATCTGGAGTTGGAGTTTCAGTAAATTTAATTAAAAACAAGTTTAATGCTGGAATTAAAAATTCTGGAAATATTTCAGCTAATACTACCAATGTAAATTCTCAATCTAACACTACGATGGTAAATGTGGCTACAGGAGCAGCTGTAAGTACAAATAGCTTTGGTGGAGCAGGCTCTGTTGCTTGGCAAGAAGTAAATAATGAAATTATATCTAAAATTGAAAACTCTACAATTAACGTAAATACTTTAAATGTTCAAGCTAATAATGGAATAACAGGAGTCAATGTAGCTGGCGAGATTGCAGGAGGAAAAGGTGTTGCTGTAGGAGCAGTTCTTGCAAATAGCAATGCAAATAATAAGACAGGAGCCTATATTTTAGGAACTGATCTAAGTTCATCTTCAACTAATGGTTTAAATTTAAGAGTCAATGCTGAAAATATTTCTGCAATAACTACAGTTGCTGCAGGAGCTGCTATAAGTGGTAAAAATATCGGAGTTGGAGGAACAATAGCTGTAAATCGTGTTTCAAGTGAAACAGAAAGTTTAGTTGATAAAACAGCTGATAAAAATACTAATATAGAAAATGTAAATTCTATTGATATAGCTGCTACTGACAAAACAAATTTAAATACAATAGCTGGAAGTATTAATGGAGGTAAAAAAGCTGGAGTTGGAGGAACTATAGCTTATACAGATATAGGTGGAGCTTCTTCTGATAATAATAATGCGAAATATACTGTAAAAGCTGGATTAAATAATTCAAATATAAAAACAGTTGGAGAAGGTAATATTAATGTAAAAGCTAAAGATAATACAATAGTGAATACAATAGCTGGAGGAGTTTCTGGAGCAGGAAGTGTTGCAGTACAAGGTTCATCTGCCACAGCATTAATAAATAAAAAAGTTAATTCATCTGTGGAAAGAACAAATATTAATAGAGAAAATGAAGAAAAAAATACTAATTTGAATATTATAGCTGAAAATAACAGTGTAGTAACAACAAATGCAAGTGTGATATCAGTTGCTCCAGGAGGAACAGGAACAGGAATTGGAGCAGGAGTTTCAGTTAATAGAATTATACAGAATACCTCTGCAAACTTAGTAAATAGTAATGCTAATGTTAAGAATGCATTAGTTAAGAGTAAAGTTTCTTCAGAAATTAAAAATATAGGAATTGGAGCAGGAGTAGGAATTGGAGGGACAGGAGTTGGATTAACTGGTTCTACTGTTATAAATAAAATAACAAATAATAATACAGCTTCCATTGAAAAAACTAATCTACATGCTAAAGGAAATATAGGAGTAATTGCTGAAAGTGATGCAACAATAAGTAGCTATGGTGGTTTTGCTAGTGCAGGTCAAAAAGCAGCTGTAGGAGTATCTACTAGTATCAACGAAATATCTGGAAATACAAAAGCTGGCTTTATTAATTCAAATGTTATTGCAGAAGAAAGAACAGAAGATACTATTGATACTCAGGGAGAAGTAGAAAAAGTTACGGATAGATTAGTTGGAAATATTGATATAAATAGTAGTTTGGCTAAAGATAGAAAAAAATCTAAGAAAAAAGGAATAATTGTTGATAGTTCTTCAACTTCAACTATAAAAACTTTACTTGCAACAGCAGGAGGAGCTGTTCAGGGAGCAGTTAGTGGTACAATTAATGTGAATACAATTTCAGGACTTACAGAAGTAAATGTTACAAAATCTAACTTGATAGGAAAAAATATATCTATTCATTCAGGAGACTATACTAACAGTATAGGTATTTTAGGAAGTGCAGCTGGTGCTTTAAGAGCAGGAGTAGGTGCTTCTTCTGATACAAATATTATAACTAGAAATACAAAGACAACAATTGATAAAAATTCTTATATTGAAAGTAGAAATATAAATATTGATGCAGAGGCAAAACAAGGAATATCTTCTTATACTATTGGTGTTGCTGGTGCTGGCGTTGGAGCTGGAATAGCTGGAACAGTTTCAGTCAATAAAATGGTAGGAAAAACAGAAGTAGATATAAGCAATGCTACTATAATAGCAAACGATAGTGTAAATATGCTTTCAAAACATCAAAGTAATATTTCTGTAGGAAATGCATCAGCTGGTGTTGCCGGAAAGGGAGCTGGAATAGGTGCAGCTGTCAGTGTCAATAAGGATGAGAGTGAAACAATAGTAAAAATAAAAGATTCAAATATAACAGCCGGTAATAAATTAGATGTTAATTCTAATAATGAAACAAATATGCAGACAGCTATTGTAGCCGCTGGTGTAGGAGTTATAGGAGCTGGAGTTTCTGGAACAGTTTCAGTCAACAATATAGCAAATAAAGTTATTTTAGATATAAATAATAGTAAACTTAATGCTAGAAATTCTGATGTCAATATAAAAGCACATAATAAGATTAAAACAGAATTAAATTCAGGAGGAGGCGCAGGCGGACTGGCGGCTGTCACAGGAGTAGTTTCTGTTAATACTATCAATAGTGGTGTTTTAACAAGAATAGGAAATAATTCAAGCATTGTTTCTGAAAAAGGCAATACTAATATTTCTGCAACAGAAGAAAGAGATATTAAGCAAATTGTTGCTAATGCAGGATTAGGAGGAGTAGCATTAGGGGCTAATGTTCTAATTAATAACTTTGGAACAGCTGTCCTAGATAAGGAAGATGTAAATGTATCAAAAATTTTTGAAGAAATTAATCAAGAGCAAAAGCAAAAATTTGATAATAAAACTTTAAAATTGCTTCAAGAAAAAGGAATAGAAAAGACTAATAACGATTATAGTGTTGAAGTAAACAGAGGAGAGAAAGCTAATAGTGGAATTGTAGTGGATATACAAAATACTTATATCAAAGGAAATAATGTAAATATTTATGCACAAGAAAAAAATGATGTAAATTCTACAAATGGAAGTGGAACAGCTGGAGTAGTAGCAGCATCAGGAGCAGTTTCAATAAATAATATTAAAAGAAATTTAGGAATAAATATAACAAACTCTAATATTTCTGCTAATAGAAATTTAAAAGTAGAGGCAAATATTTTAGGAAAAATAAATTCTAAAGTTATTCAAGGTATCTCAGGTCTTTTAGGACTGGGAGCGGCATATGCTGAAACTAATTCAAATGGTAGCACAACACTTAATATTAAAAATTCTAATTTACAAGCAGTTAATACTAATATATTAGCTAAAGATACTTCTGAATTAAAAACGGAAGCTACTGGAGTAACAGCTGGTGTTGTAGCATCAGGAGCTATTATTTCTAAGGCAAAAAACTCAAGTTCAGTGGGAATTGAAATTGATAATTCTACTTTCAATAAAGACTTCAATGAAGGTAAAGAAATTAATATCAAGGCTGAAAAAGCTAATAAAATAACAGCAACTTCTGATGGAGGCTCAGCAGGTGTAGCAAGTGGAATTGGCGTAGTGGCTAATGCAAAAGATGAAGGAATCAGCAGTATAAATATAAAAAATGGAAATAATAAATTTGATTCAAATACAATTAAAATAGAAGCCTTAAACAAAATGGGAATATTGGCAAGAACAGGAAGTGAATCAGGAGCTATTTTAGCTAATGTTGGTGTTTCTCAATCAGAAGCAATAGCTTCAGGTCAAGCGCAACTAAATATTTCTTCAGGAAATACATTTATAGCAAAAGATGTTACTATGGGTGCAAAAATAGGAAGTTTATATCCTAATCAAAAAATGGCGAAATCCTCAACAGTTTCAAATGGCGGTGGAGGAATTGCAGGTGGGGAAGTAAACACTGCAACTTCTGAAACTAGTACTAGTGTTTTAGTAAACATAGGAAATCAAAATTATATAGGTAAAAATATTTTTAATATTCCAATTGAAACATTAAATATTTATGGAGAGAATAATACAAGTACACAAGCTGACATCACATCATTAAATATAGGAGGAATTTCTGCTCAAGGAAGTAATAAAACTATTTCAAAAAATTTATCAAAAACAATAGTAAATGTAGAAGGAGGGAAAGCTGATAAAATTACACTAAATGCTATTTCAACTTCTGAAAATACAACTTCAACTGCTGGAAGTGGTGGAGGATTTGTTGCAGGAGGGTCAATAATATCTGATAACCTAAACAGATCCAGAACAGTTTTAAATATATCAGGAAAATGGGATGTAGAAAAATCTATTAATGCCAAAGCACTAGATAAAAATATTATAAATATCAAATCAGACTCTGTAAAGGGAGGATTTGTAGGAAATAATGGTATTAATATAACAAATACATTACAAGGTGTAACAGAGCTTAATGTTAAAGATCAAACAGAGATATCTGGAAGAGGAAAAGTAGATTTTGAAGCAATCAATGACCTAGATGTAAATATTAGCACAGAAGGGGCAGCTTATGGAGGGGTAGGAAAAAGTAATGCCCTAACTAAAAATACAGTTATTAAAGATGCTAAATTGAATATTGGAAATGCACAAATTATAACTTCAAAAGAACAAAATTATCAAGCATTCACAAAGGCAAAAATAAATGTTACAAGCAAACTTTATGCTGCTGGAGCTGTTTCTTTAACATATGGTACTGTAATTAATAGTTCTAGTATTAATAATTCTGTAAAAGTTGGAAAAGGTACAAATTTACAAACAACAGATGAAGATCAAAATATTACCTTGGCTACAAGTGATAATTCTAATATAAATATTGAATCATTTGCTGAAACAAAAGGTGCAGGTGGAGAAGCCCTTACAAATTTAGAAGACTATACAGCTAGAAAAAATTCAATGAGAATAGAGGGTAATATAAGAAGTGCAGGATTTTTAAATATATATATTGGAAAAGATAAAAATGGTCAAGATAGTAAAATGAACTTAAATCTTATATCTCATGCCTATAATTACGCTTTTATTTCTAAAGCACAACCTTTACTAAAAAATGAATTAGATTTAAGAAATAACTATGAATTAGGAGATATTGTGAGTTTTGGAGGAGCTAAGGGTATAAATATCTATAATGAACTAGGGCAAAGCAATATAAGGAAAGTTTTAAGAAAATATACTTGGTATTCTAAGAAGAATGTAGACGATTATGTAGAGTCTAAAGGTGGAATAAATATGAAACGTTTAGCTAATAAATCTCTATCACTTCAAGCTCAAAATATTGAATTATTAAGAAAAGATTTTAATCAAAATTTTGCCCTTGCACTTGATACTTCAAAATTATCTAAGATAGTTTCTGTACCAGAAGATGAAGTTTCAGTTGGAAAAATAAAACTAGAAGAAACGACAGATAAAAATGGAGAAGCTCAAAATAATAAAAAACAATCAGAAAAGACTAATACAGCTAACGATGATAATAATTCAAAAACTATAAATAATTCATTAGAATCATATTCGGCAAAAAAAGATATAAATACTGAAGGGACTAAAACAGCGAGAGTAGGAGGAAAAATTATATTTTTCTAAATTAGAATAAAATTTGATTGGGGGTATTATGAATTTTAAGGCAAAAAAATTTGAGGAATTTTTAAAAAAGAATAATATTGAATGTTTTCAGAGAGAAACAATAAAAGATGAATTAAAAACTACGGTTTTTAGATCTGTTATGGAAGTTGAGGGACAAAATTTACCAACTGTTATAGTTACAGATATTAGTATCTATACTATAGTTCGTGTACAGATTGCAGCTAAGTTATTAAAAGATATTGATAGTGAAAAACTTTTAACATATCTTAATAAACTAAATAGTGAGTATAAACTTTTTAAATATTATGTGACTGAAACTGGAGATTTATGTTTAGATAGTTGTATTGTATCAACAGAAGATAATTTTGATGTTGAGATTATCTATACATCAATTGATGTAATATTGAAACATTTAATAGAGCACTATCCTATTTTGATGAAGCATATCTGGTCAATAAAAAAATAAATTTTGCTAAGAATATAATAAAAAGCCAATTGTAAAGATTTTTAAAATCAGCAATTGGCTTTTTAATTATGGTAATCTGTTTTAATATATATTTTTTATTTTTTGGCTCTGTGTCAAATGGTGTTGATGAAAAAATCAAATAAATTTTTATGTAGTT
>NZ_JAUMYY010000028.1 GCF_030528405.1 Fusobacterium sp. | reverse complement strand
TAATTAAATTTAAGTTTTTTTAAAAAAAATTCTATTATATTTTTTAAAAGAATAAAATAAAATATCTATATAAAAAATTAATAAAGTTAGGAGAGAAAAATGTTAAGTACAGAATTATTTATTGGAGCTGTTTATTTTGCTGGTTTATTTTCCTTTTTTTCACCCTGTATATTTCCTTTACTTCCAGTTTATATAGGAATGCTAAGTACAAGCGGAAAGAAATCTATTATAAAGACATTACTTTTCGTCACAGGGCTTTCCACAAGTTTCGTCTTACTTGGTTTTGGAGCAGGGAGCTTGGGTTCATTTTTAACAAGTTCTATATTTAGAATTAGTAGTGGAATAATAGTTATTATATTTGGAATTATTCAAATGGAACTTATTAAAATTCCTATTTTAGAGAGAACAAAGGTCTTAGATATCAAAGGAAAGGAAGATAATAGTATTTGGGGAGCATTTCTATTAGGTTTTACTTTTAGTTTGGGCTGGACTCCTTGCGTTGGTCCTATACTTGCATCTATTTTATTTATTTCAAGTGGAGGAGGAAATCCATATTATGGAGCTTTTATGATGTTAATTTACGTCCTAGGGCTTGCAAGTCCATTTGTCATATTAACTTTTTCTTCAAAGTATATCTTAAAAAAGATGTCATCTATAAATAAACATTTAGGTACTATTAAAAAAATAGGAGGTCTTCTTATCATAGTTATGGGGATTTTACTTATTACAGACAAACTAAGTATATTTTTATAATATATAAACATTAAAGGAGGGTTTAGTATATGAAAATACTAAAAAAATTATTTTTAACTGTCATGCTTTTTATTTTAGGAGCTGGGGCTAGTTATGCCAAAGAACAAGATCTTTCCAAAATTATTCTAAAAGATATAAATGGTATTGAATATGATTTTGGAAAACAAAATAAAGAAATATATGTAAAATTTTGGGCTTCTTGGTGTCCTATATGTCTTTCTGGCTTAGATGATATAGATAAATTAAGTGGAGAAAATAAAAATTTTGAAGTTATAACTGTTGTCACGCCTGGTTTAAAAGGTGAAAAGAAAACAGAAGCCTTTAAAAATTGGTATAAAGCCTTGGGCTATAAAAATATAAAAGTTCTTTTAGATGAAAAGGTTGAGCTTAGTAAAGCTTTAAATATCCGTGTTTATCCAACTTCTATTATTTTAGGAAAAGACGCTAAAGTTAAAAAAATTATACCTGGACATTTAGAAAAAGAAAAAATTGAAGGTTTATTCTCTTCTAAAATGGAAAATAAAATGATGAATGACAGCGATATGAAAATAGAAAAAGATATGAAAAATTCTACTATGCACAATATGAATATGAAAGATAAGAAAGCTATGCAAAAGTCTTCAAATAATATTGCTGAAATTCATTTAGCTGGAGGATGCTTTTGGGGAGTAGAGGCGTATATGGAAAAAATATATGGTGTTGTTGAAGCAAGTTCTGGTTATGCAAATGGTAAAACTAAAAATCCCAAGTATGAAGATTTGATATATAAAAATTCAGGACATGCTGAAACTGTTCTTGTCAAATATGATAAGGATAAAATTGATCTCAGCACTCTATTAAAATATTATTTTAAAATTATTGACCCTACAAGTTTAAATAAACAAGGGAATGACAGAGGTACTCAATATAGAACTGGTGTTTATTACTCCAATAAAGAAGACAAAGATATTATAGAAGAAGAAATCAAAGAACAACAAAAAAAATATAAACAAAAAATTGTAGTTGAAGTTCTTCCACTAAGTCAATTCTACTTAGCAGAAGAGTACCATCAAGACTATTTAAAGAAAAATCCTAATGGCTACTGTCATATTGATTTATCAAAAGCAGATGATATAATAGTAAACGAAAAGAAATATCCAAAATTAAGTGAAAAAGACTTGAAGGCTAAACTTAATTCACTACAATATGAAGTAACACAAAACGCCCATACAGAAAGAGCATTTCAAAATGATTATTGGAATTTTTTTGAAAAAGGTCTTTATGTTGATATAACAACTGGAGAACCTCTGTTCTCATCAAGTGATAAATATGACTCGCAATGTGGTTGGCCTAGCTTTGTAAAACCTATTGTACCTGAAGTTGTTACTTATCATAAAGATACTAGCTTTAATATGCTAAGAACAGAGGTAAAAAGCAGAAGTGGGAATGCTCATTTAGGTCATGTTTTTGATGATGGTCCTAAAAATAGAGGGGGAAAAAGATACTGTATAAATAGTGCTGCCATAGAGTTTATTCCTTATGGAGAAATGGAAAGTAGAGGTTATGGATACCTAATCCCACTTATAAAATAAAAATCAAGGAGAAAATAGCTATGTATAGACTTATGATTGCAGATGATGAACCTTTAGTTAGACGAGGAATAAGACAACTTATAGATTTCTCTTCCTTAAAAGTTGCAGAAATCTATGAGGCAACAACAGGAGAAGAAGCTTTAAATATATTTAAAGAATTTCAACCAGAAATCGTTCTCATGGATATTAATATGCCTAAAATAGACGGATTATCAGTTGCAAAGAAAATTAAAGAACTCATACCAAAAACAAAGATAGCTATTATAACAGGTTATAATTACTTTGACTATGCACAAAGTGCTATAAAAATTGGTGTAGAAGATTATATTTTGAAGCCAATTTCAAAAAGTGATGTCTCTGAAATTATAACTAAGTTGGTAACTTATCTGGAGCAGGAAAAAAAAGATGAAGAAATAAAAAAAATTATAAAAAACTTTAAAATAACAGATGACCTCAAAGATACCTCAAAAAACAATTATAAATTTTTAATACAAGATTATATTGAAAATAATTATGATGATAGTCAATTCACTTTATCTGTTCTCTCAGAACACCTAAACTTAAGCTCCAGTTATTTAAGTGTTATATTTAAGAAAAATTTTGGACTTCCTTTTCAAGACTATCTTTTACAAAAAAGAATGGAGAAGGCTAAATTATTACTTTTAACAACAGAATTAAAAAATTATGAAATATCTGAAAAAGTTGGCTTTGAAGATGTAAACTATTTCATAACTAAATTTAAAAAATACTATAATATTACTCCTAAGCAATATAGAGAAAGTGTGTTAAAAAATGAAGATAAATAAGCCCTTAAATATAAAAATAGGATTTTATTTCCTTGTTACCAACTTAGTTTTAGTTTTACTATTGGCTAGCTTATTTTATTTTAGTTCAAGCTCTCTTCTTCTGGAAAAAGAAATTAAAGCAAAGACTGAAACTATTGAAAAGAGCGGTAATTACATTGAGCTATATATAAGTAAGCTCACAAGTTTAAGCCAAATTATCTCACAAGACAATGCAGTTATTAACTATTTAAAAAACAAAGATGAAACTGAAACAAATAGAATTTTAAATATGCTAGACAATACACTTGCCACAGATCCATATTTAAAATCTATAATTCTTATAAGAAAAGATGGAGCAGTTCTTTCAAATGAAAAGAATTTAAATATGAAAATTTCTAGCAATATGATGAAGGAAGATTGGTATGTGGATTCTCTAATGAATCCCATGCCTGTTTTAAATCCTCTTAGAAAACAGAATTTTTCACATAATGGAATGGATGACTGGGTTATCTCTGTCAGTAGAGAAATTACAGACTCAAATGGGGAAAATTTAGGAGTCCTTCTAATTGATATAAAATATCAAGCTCTTCATGAATATTTTTTAAATCAAGAATTTGATGTAAACAGTGAAGTCGTCATCTTAGATGATAGCAATAGAATAGTTTACTATAGAGAAATTCCCTATACCTACTCTCAAGAGGAATATTTAAAAAAGCTTAGATTGATAGAAGATGGTTATAATAAAAAAGAAAATACAATCACTGTAAAATATCCCATCAAAAATACTCATTGGACCATAATTGAAAGTGCTTATATGAAGGAAATACTAAATTTAAAAAGATATTTCTTAGAATTAATTTTAATAAGTTCTCTTCTTTCATTTATTATCACTATATTTATAAGCATCAGTATACTAAGACGAATTACTAAACCAATAAAAGAACTGGAAAATCATATGAATAACTTTGCCAGTAAACTATCAAAAATAAAGCTTGAAGGTGATTTAAGTATTGAAATTCTAAGTTTACAGAATCATTTTAATGAAATGATAGACAAGATTAAATATCTGCGTGAATATGAAATAAATGCTCTTCATAGTCAAATCAATCCACATTTCTTATATAACACTTTAGATACTATTATCTGGATGGCAGAATTTCATGACACTGAAAAAGTTATTTCCATTACCAAGGCTCTCTCTAATTTTTTTAGAATTTCATTGAGTAATGGTAAAGAAAAAATCCTTTTAAAAGAAGAAATAAATCATATAAAAGAATATCTTTATATACAAAAACAAAGATACGAAGACAAATTGGAATATAGTATTTCTATAGATAGCTCCATTGAAAATTTGGAGGTTCCAAAAATTATTTTACAACCCATTGTCGAAAATGCTATTTACCATGGAATTAAAAATTTAGATAGTACAGGTCATATAAGAATTTATTCAAAAATCAGTGAAAAAATTATAGAAATAATTGTTGAAGACAATGGAGTTGGCTTTAATTTTTCTAAAAATTCCAATTTAAAAATGGGTGGAATTGGAATTAAAAATGTGGACAAAAGGATTCAATATTATTACGGGAAAGAATATGGAGTAAATATTGATACAAGCTTTAGTTCAGGAGCTAGAATAATAATAAGCCTTCCTCATATTTAATATACTTTATCAAACAAATAGCCTTATACCATATATAATATAAGCTTTTGCTGCCATAGACCCTCAAGAGCTTCTACATAAAAAAAAGTGTTGAGCACTTATAATTAAGTTCTCAACACTTAAAATTATATTTTTATTACTTAGTTGCCTTGTATTTTTTTATTTCTTCAGTTAAGATAGGAAGGATTTTATGTAAATCTCCAACTATTCCTAAATCCGCAACTGAGAATATAGGTGCAAATCTATCCTTATTTATCGCTATTATAAATTCAGATTCTTCCATACCTGCAACGTGTTGTATAGCTCCAGAAATTCCTAATGCAAAATAAACTTCTGGTCTAACTGTTTTACCAGTTTGTCCTACTTGTCTATCATGCGACATATTTCCAGCATCTACTTGTGCTCTTGAAGCAGAAACAATTCCTCCTAATTCATTAGCTAAATCTTCTAGCAATTCAAAATTAGCTTTTGCTCCTACACCTCTTCCACCAGATACTAATATCTTAGCTTCAGAAATATCTACTTTATTTCCACCTTCTTTTACTACATCTAAAACTTTTACTTTTAACTTAGAAGTATCTAAATTTACTTGGAAATCTACTATTTCTCCATTTTTTCCTTCAAGTCTAGCAATTTTTTTCATAACTCCCGGTCTAACAGTTGCCATTTGTGGTCTGTGATCTGGTGATACTATTGTAGCCATTAAGTTTCCACCAAAAGCAGGTCTTGTCATTCCAAGTTGTCTTTCTTTATCCTTTAATAATTCTAATTTTGTACAGTCAGCTGTTAATCCTGTGTTTAATCTAGAAGATACTCTTGGTGCTAAATCTCTTCCCAAAGTTGTCGCACCAAATAAAGCAATTTCAGGTTTTTCATCAGTTATAACTGCATTTAAAACTTGTGTATAAGCTTCTGTATCAAATAATTTTAATTCAGGTCTATCTACAATTATAACTTTATCAGCTCCATATTCTACTAAATCTTGAGCAAGCCCTTTTACATCATGCCCTATTAATACAGCAGTTACCTTTGCTGCATCTGGATGAGTTGCTACAACTTCAGCTATCTTAGCTGCCAAAGCTTCATCATTTTTAAATGTTGCAGAAGCTGAACTACTGCTTCCTTTTTTCTCAAAATTATCTAAATAATCATGTTCATTTTCATTTGCATTAGCACTAGCTATATAGTCTTCTCCTAATTTTAATGCTAATTGTTTATTTATATCATATGCTAATTCTGTTGCTTTTCCTAATAATTCTAATCCTACATTTTGTAGTACACCTTCTCTTTGTTCTGCATACACTAGGATTCCTTTATAATCATTTAAATTCATATTATTTTCTCCTTTGTCTTAGATTAGATTATAAATTTTTCTTTTAATTTTTCTAATATGATGTTAGCTGCTTCTTTAGCATCAACCTCATGTAATACTCCAGGTTCTTTTACACCTTTAGTAAATGATTTATTTACTTTTGTAGGTGAACCAGCTAAACCTATTTTTGCAGGGTCAACATCTATATCAGCAGATGTCCAAGTTTCAAATGGTCTTTCAAATACATCAACAATAGCACCAACGCTCATATATCTTGGTTTATTTGCTTCAGCAAGAACTGTAACTAAACCAGGAGTAGGAAGTTCTAATAAGAAATATCCTTCTTCTGTTGCTCTTTTAATCTTGAAAGATTTAGTTTCTTCATTATATTCCATTTCCTTTACATAAGATACTTGAGGTAAATCCAAATGTTCTGCTATTTGAGGTCCTACTTGTGCAGTATCTCCATCTATTGCTTGTCTTCCAGCAATGATTAAATCTATATCTCCTATTTTTCTTATAGCAGCAGCAAGTGTATTAGAAGTTGCTAAAGTATCCGCTCCTCCAAATTTTCTATCTGTTACAAGTATGGCTCTATCGGCACCCATTGCATACGCTTCTCTTAAGATAGCTTCTGCTTGAGGTGGTCCCATAGTTATAACTATAACTTCTGCTCCATATAAATCTTTAAGTTTTAATGCTTCCTCTAATCCACCCTTGTCATCTGGGTTCATTATACTAGGAACACCATCTCTTATAATTGTTCCTTTTACTGGATCTATTTTTACTTCAGTTGTATCTGGAACTTGTTTTATACAAACTACTATTCTCATTTTATTCCTCCACCTCATTATTATTTTATTATGTTAGCTGCGATTACCATTCTTTGAACTTCTGAAGTTCCTTCATAAATTTCAGTTATTTTCGCATCTCTCATCATTCTTTCAACTGGATATTCTCTTGTATAACCATATCCACCAAATAATTGAACCGCTTTAGTTGTTACTTCCATAGCAGTTTCTGCTGCAAATAATTTTGCTCTTGCTGCATCTAATGAGTATGGTAATCCATTAGTTTCTCTGAATGCTGCCTTATAAACAAGAAGTCTTGAAGCTTCTACCTTAACATCTAAATTAGCAATTTGGAATTGAGTATTTTGGAATTGTGCTAAACTTCTTCCAAATTGTTTTCTTTCTTTCACATAATTAATTGTTTCATCTAGTGCTCCTTGAGCTATTCCTAATGCTTGAGAAGCGATTCCTATTCTTCCTCCATCAAGAGTCATCATAGCAACTTTAAATCCTTTTCCTTTTTCTCCTAAAAGATTTTCTTTAGGGATTCTACAATTTTCAAATATTAATTCACAAGTTGCAGAACCTTTTATTCCTAGTTTTTTCTCTTTTTTACCAATTGAAAAACCAGGTGTATTTGCTTCAACTATAAAAGCTGATATACCCTTTAAACCTTTAGATTTATCAGTCATAGCAAATATTACATAAACATGAGCATAACCTGCATTTGTTATGAATATTTTAGAACCGTTTAAAATCCATTCACCTGTTTCAGGGTCTTGAACTGCCATTGTTTGTTGCCCAGCAGCATCTGTTCCAGCATTTGGTTCTGTTAAACCAAAAGCTCCTATCCATTCTCCGCTAGCCATTTTTGGTAAGTATTTTTGTTTTTGTTTTTCCGAACCAAATTTTAAAATTGGCCAAGCTCCTAGAGATGTATGTGCAGAAACTATAACTCCAGTTGTTCCACAAGCTTTTGATAATTCTTCAACAGCCATAGCATACATTAAGTAATCTCCCCCAGCTCCACCATATTGTTTTGGTATAGGGATACCCATTATTCCTATTTTAGCCATTTTTTCTACAGTTTCAACAGGAAATCTTTCTTCTTCATCTACCTCCGCAGCGATAGGTTTTACTTCTTTCTCAACAAATTCTCTAATCATTTGTCTAAAAAGTTCATGTGTTTTAGGTACATTAAATTCCATCATTTTCCTCCTTATGGATTTGTTAAATAAAACTTTTACTCCATTTTACCATTCTACCACAACTATGTCAATACCTTCATATTATTTTTTTCTGTTTTTTTAAATTTTTATACATCTTGTCCTCTTTGCGAACTTTTTTTAATTCCTTACATTTATTTATTTTTCTAATTCAATATGCTATAATATCTAAATTGAGGGAGTGTATAAAATATGGAAGAAAAACTTGAAAGTATTATACCGTTACTAAATAAAAATTTAAAAATCATACAAAGGGCTGACTATTTTAATTTTTCAATAGATTCTTTACTAATTTCTGAATTTTTAAATATAACTAAAAATACTAAAAATATTTTAGATTTGGGAACTGGTAATGCTGCAATTCCACTTTTTTTGTCTAAAAAAACATCTGCAAGTATATATGGAATTGAAATTCAAAAAGTTTCTTATGATTTAGCTATAAAAAATATTAACATTAATAATTTGAATCAACAAATATATATCATAAATGATGATATGAAGAATTATTTACATTATTTTAAGCATGGAAGCTTTGATATAGTTGTTTCCAATCCTCCTTTTTTTAAATTCAATGGAAACAAAGCTCTTTTAAATGATTTAAATCAATTAACTATTGCAAGACATGAAATAAAAATTACTTTGGAAGAACTTATAAAAATTGCCTATGACTTATTAAAAGATAGAGGCTATTTTTATTTAGTACATAGAGCTGATAGGCTTTCGGATATTTTAAATATTCTTAGAAAATATAAACTGGAAGCAAAAAATATAAAATTTTGCTATACAACTTCTAAAAAAAATGCAAAAATTATACTTATTGAGGCAATAAAAAATGGTAGAACTGGATTAAATATTCTACCACCGCTTATTATAAATAAAGATAATGGTGAGTACAGTGATGAAGTCCTAGATATGTTTAAATAAATTTTATGGAGTGATAAATTATGAATCATGAAAAAAAAGTTATGAGAATTATTAGTACAGCTAATTTCTTAGGAAAGGTTTTATTGATGAGTGGAGCAGAAACTTATAGAGTTGAACAATCTATCTCTGAAGTTTGTAAAAGATTTGGATTAAAAGCTGAATCGTTTGTTACAACAACCTGTGTCTTAACTTCCGCCAAAAAAAGGAATGGAGAAATTATAACCGAACTCAACAGAATCTATAGCCTTTCTAATAACTTAAATAAAATTCACAAAATTCATACAATTGTTTTAAATATCAATAAATATGACCTTGAAAGCTTGGAAGCTGAAATAAAAAAAATACATTCCGAATCAATTTATAGGAACTACATTACTTTAATATCATATTTTTTTGCCGCTGCTTTCTTCGCTCTTCTATTTAAAGGAAATATTTTAGATGCTATAGTCGCTGGCTTTGGAGGAGCTTTTATTTTCTATATGATGAAATTTGCCAATAAAATTAAAGTTAATAATTTTTTTATAAATACCTTAGGAGGCTTTATAGTTACTATTTTTGCAGCTCTTGTTAGAAAATTTAATATAATTGAAAACGCTTCTTATTCAACAATTGCAATACTAATGCTTTTAGTGCCTGGTCTTGCACTTACTAATGCTATAAGGGATTTAATTAATGGAGATTTTATTGCTGGAAATTCCAGATTGGTAGAGGCTTTTTTAATCGGTGGAGCTCTTGCTATTGGAACTGGTTTTGGTTTAGCACTTGTTTATTAAAAGGAGACAGATATATGAATTATATCGAAATTATCTATGCTTTTTTTGCCACTTTTTTCTTTTCTATAATCTTTAATTTAAGAGGAAAAAAAATTATTCTTACCAGCTTTTGTGGTGCACTGGGTTGGTTTGCACTACTGTTTGCACAAAATGCTAAATATTCCAAAACTGCCTCATTTTTTATTGCAGCTATAGTTATTACAATTTATTCTGAGATTCTTGCAAAAAAATTTAAAACTCCTGTAACTACTTCTCTAATTCCTGGTCTTATACCTTTAGTTCCTGGGGGTGGAATTTACTATACCATGTATTATATAGTAAGTAATGAATTTTTAGCAGCTCGTGCAAAGGGTATGGAAACTCTTTCTATAACTGTTGCGTTAAGTGTGGGAATTTTTTTAGTGTCAACTTTTTTCCAAATATTTAATAAATTTTTTAAATATCTTACCATTTTAAGAAAATATAGCAAACGTGCATTTAAATAAAAAATATATAAATTCTAAATTACTGTATATATAAAAATAGAGGGATTATTGCAATTTAAAGATTTATAGATGTTTTGAACTCATACCTAATATTAATTTCCATTATTTTTATTGAAGCTATGCTTCTCAAAAATATTGAAATTTCATATTTAAGCTGACAAACAAAACTTTTTAAAATCTAATTTGCAACAGTCCCTCCATTTTTTATTATTTCCTAACTGGAACTATTTCCAACCAATACCCATCAGGATCTGTTATAAAATATATACCCATTTTTTCATTTACATATACTACACATCCCATTTCAGTATGTTTTTTAAAAGCAGCATCATAGTCATCAACTCTAAATGCCAAATGAAATTCTTCATCCCCTAAATCATATTTTTTATCCCTATCTGCTAGCCAAGTAAGTTCTAATTGAAAGTCAGTTATGCCATCTTCCAAGTATACTATTTTATAACTTCCATCTTCAGCAAATTTTTTTCTTGCAATTTTTAAACCTAAAGCTTCTTCGTAAAATTTTATACTTTTATCTAAATCTAAAACATTAAAATTCTCATGAATAAAATGAAATTTCATATCCTTCCTCCCTTTTATTTCATAGGTACAAAGTATTGTGTCCACATAGCTACCTCTGTTAAAGCTGGATGAGCTGTTATACTTTCAGTAACACTTGTTATTTTTTGCGGGTCCAGATACCTACTAGATTTTTCTGCCCTCATTTTAATTGTTTCTTCTGAACCTATTTCAGATTCAAAAATAACATGCTCTATATTTCCAGTTGTAAGCATTGTAGCATAAGGTTGTATAAGTAAACTTGCTTCTTTACCAATTATATGTGCGCCTAAAATCTTTTTAGATCTTACATCTATAATAACTTTCACAAAGCCATCATCTTCTTCACCATCATTATGTCCTAAAGCATATCCCTTGGCTGTACTTGAATAATAATTATAACCAACTCTTATATCCCAATTTTTTTCTTCTGCCAATTCTCTAGCAGCTTCCTCTGTATAACCAATCTGTGCAACCTGTGGATAAGTATAAATTACTGCTGGAATAGTATCAAATCTTGCAAACCTTCTTTCTGCTTTCTCTCCATCCTCTATTTGACCTTCTGGTAAAGCTGATGGAAATAAATTATTAACAAGAATATCTGCTTCATAATTTGCCTTATGTCTCAATTGCCCATGTCCATTTATATCCCCTATGGCATAAACTCCATCCACACTTGTTTCTAAAAATTCATTTGTTCTTATCCAACCTGCTTTATCTATTAAAATATTACTATTCTCTATTTTCAGTAAATCTGTATTAGGTATTACTCCTGCTGCTACTAGAATCTCTTCTCCATGAACTTCTAAAATCTCTCCGGAAATTTTATTTTTTACAGTTAATATTTTTTCATTATTACCCATTCTCAACTCTTTCAATTCAGAATTAAATTTTAAATCAACTCCATATTTTGAAAGCATTCTTCCAAGTTGCTCAGATATAGCTCTATCCGCTCTTGGAATTAATCTATCTCTTGATTGAACTAGAGTAACTTTAGTACCTAAACTGGAAAAGAAATGAGCAAATTCAGTTCCTATTGCCCCTCCTCCAATAATAATTAAACTCTTATAAGGTTTTTTAGGAAATTTTTCTCCAAAAAAATCTTCTGTTGTTACATATCCTGTTTCAAGAGCTCCCTCTACATTGTCTATTCTTCTACTCCTTGCCCCAGCTGCTAAAATAATTTTATCTGCTGTAAACTCTTCACTTAATTCACCGTTATTATATTTAACTTGAAGAACCTTATCTCTCACAAAAAAGCCAGTTCCTTCATAAACATCTAAGTTTTCTTCCCTTTTATATTCTTCAAGTATATCCATACTTTCATCTATCTTAGTCCATACTCTTTCACTAAGCTTTTTCCAGTCAATTTTTACAGCTTCAGTTTCTATTCCTATTTCCTTAACTTTTTCATTCTCTCTTATAAAATCTGCAACTGTTACCATAACCTTTGTTGGAATACAGCCTCTTGTTAGACAGGTTCCTCCAAATTTCCCTTTTTCTATCTGTGCAACTTTTAAACCAGAATCAAGTGCAGCATCTGTAACTATATTACCTGCTCCTGTTCCTATAACTATAACATCATATTTTTTCATTTTATTTTTCTCCTCTTGCATAATAAACTAATTAAATTTATTATAGGTTATATTTTTGAAAATTTTTGTGATTTTATCACTTTATGAACCTATCTTATAATTTTATATAAATTGTAACTCTTCAGAATTTTATTCTTTCCTAAAAATAAATAAATATTCATGCGCCAATAGTAAAAAATTATACTTAATACTATTTGTTTTCCAAAAACCAGTTGCTTTACAATTATGTTGTTCTTTAATTATGATTTCTTTTAATTTAAAACCTACTGATTCAAATATTTTCATAGTTTGAAAACTTAATGGTTGAACATGTCCCTTTATTCTGGTATCTCCCATTAAAATAGCACAAAATTTATCTCTTTTTAAAACTCTATAACTTTCTGAAGCGACTTTCTTCATTTCTTCTAAAAATTCAAAAATTTTACAATGTGATAAGTCTCCTTCTATACTTTCACTATATTTAATTATATTTGCATAAGGTGGATGAGTACAAATAAAATCTATACTTTCATTTTTAATAAAGAAGAGATTTCTAGCATCTCCTTTTTTTATATATACTTTTCCTGAATTATCATATTCAAAATTTACTTTTTCTTTACATCTTTCTAATGCAATGTCATTTATATCTATGCCAATTATGTTTCTATTAAGTAATTTCGCTTCGACTAAGGTTGTGCCTCCACCAACAAATTGATCTAAGACTAAGTCTTTTTCTCTGGAATATCTAAGTAATAAATTTCGTGGAATATAAGGAGACCAGTTGCCTCTCCATTTTGCATCATGAGTCGCCCATTTCCCTCTTTCTGGGAAACTCCAAACTGTATTCATTTCAAGTTCAAAATTTTCAGGACCCCATTTAACTATCTTTTTATTTATCATATCAATACTATTCCCCTATGTATATTTTTATAATTCCTATTTTTTTATCAAAAAACCACTTTGTTTTTTTAGGGACAATTATTCCGTATTTTCTAATAAAGTACTTATTTGCATATTTATAATCCTTTCATTAGAATCTCTTCTAATAGACCATCTTCAATCATTTTTATATTCATCACATAATCTATTCCATTAAAAGTTTCTAAAAGTGGTCTTCTAGCTGTGAGCCAACCTTCCCCATCTGTCAGCCATATGAATCCTGTCTTTTCATCTTTAACTAATTCAAATAAATTGTAAAACTCTCCTGCTACAGATTTTAATTTAGAACCCCCTCCACTATAATAGTTTACTTCCATTAAATAAAGCCTTTCTCCTGTATCTATTGCAAAATCAAAATGTCTGTCTGCCTTATCTGTTGAAACCATTTTTCCAAGTTCTTTTTTTATTTTACCTGCTGTTGCTTGTTTTAAATATTTAAAATCATACTTTTCACAAATAGCTTTTACATAAATTTCTGCTAAATTTTCCATAGCTGTTCCACTTCGATTTTTTCTGGCATTCGTATCAAGTCCAACTTCAACCCCTATTGAATAGTCTACTAAATTTTTAATACTTTTATTTGATATTATCTCTAGAAGACCAGTTTTTTCAGCAAAGAAAATTATTTTTTCTATTTCTTCATCTGTGTAATATTTTTTCTTCAAAAAAGAATATTCTATATCCCCTCCAATATCAGCAACTTTAATATTTGTACCTCTTACTGCAATCAAAAATGGAATTATTGGAATAATCTCAGGATAATCTTTAATTAAGTCTTTTAACTTTTTCTTGATGTTATCTTTTCCAACAAGACTATTTAAAATATTTAAAGGAACTTCTATTTTAGATACATTTCCTAAAACTTTAGTCCAAGCGACAAAAAAATCATAAGTCTTAATTGTATCCTTTAAATTATTTAAAATATAATCATAAACTGCATTCTCTGAAAATATACCCATAGATTTATACTTTTCAATATACTTCATAGCTGTCACTCCTTATAATTAGATATTAAAAGCTCAGTTATATCTCCTCTATTTCCTGCTTTTGAGTTAATGAACCTTTTTGCATAAACTCTTTCGATTTTGTATTTATTATATAAATCATCAAAAAAGTTATCATCATCATTACTATTTTTAGGGTCGGAATTACTTAATAAGACCTTTCCTTTTTTAGATGTTATGGTGTCTATAAATTTTTTTAATCTTATTTGCTCCTCATCATTAAAATTATTTTCTGTATACGATGTAAAACTTGCTGTTGCTGTAAGTGGACGATAAGGTGGATCTATATATACAAATGTTTTTTCGTCTATAAATGAAATACATTCTTCATAACTTCCATTCCTTATTTTTACATTTTTAAGTAGTTTACTGATCTTTATTAAATTTTCCTCATCACAAATAAGAGGTTTTTTGTAAGAACCCATTGGTACATTAAAATTTCCTTTTTTATTAACACGAAACAATCCGTTAAAACAAGTCTTATTTAAAAAAATAAACAGAACAGCTTTTTCAATATTTGTTTTTTCATTGCCATTTAATTTTAAATAATTGAATCTTTCTCTTTTTTTATAATAATATAATTTTCTTTCTTCATTTTCTAAAATAATATAATTTTCTTCAATTTTTTTCAGTTCGTTAACTAACTCCTTTAAATTTTCTATTATTTGCCTATATGTATTTATTAATTCATTATTAACATCATTTATAAGAATTTCTTCTATTGAATAGTTAGATAAAATATCAAATAATACTGCCCCTCCTCCAACAAATGGTTCACAATATTTTTTAATATTATTTTTTAATCCAACAGGGTATCTTTTTCTTATTTCTGTTAAAAGCTGACCCTTTCCTCCAGCCCACTTTATGAAAGGCTTCACTGTCATATTTCTTCTCCTGTCCCATCTGAAATAAAAATCATTTTTAAATTTTTTTATTTTATCGCCTTGCTTTTCCACTTATATGTTCAATTTTTATTTTAAAAACCTTGGTTCTAGCTCCCGACCTCTCAATATATTTCTTTCCTTCCTCTAAAAAATCAGCAGAATACTTTTTTATTAACTCAAAAAGAGCTTCTTCCTTCTCTTTTTCTGTCAATTCTAAAATTTTTCCATATATTATTGCACTTTCATACTTTGTAGAAAATTTATCTGGTAAAATTTCAGTTCTACCAATAACTGTAAAACATACTCTACTGTCTCTTCCAAAAGCTTCAACTTTAAGTCCTTCAACAGCACTATGAAAGTAAATTTCGTCATTTACATAGGAATAACTTAGAGGTATACCATAGGGATAGCCATTGTCTACATTTATTGTTGAAAGCACTCCATAATTATTTTCATCTATAATTTTCTTTGCCTCTTCTAAACTTATTTCTCTTTCTTTTTTTCTTATCTCCCTAAACATAAACTTCCTCCTTCTCTTATAAAAATCGACTGAAATTTTATTTCCAGTCGTCTTTATATTTTTATTTGTTTTCAAAAGTTGACTCTATAAATAATTCTTGGAGCTGCTTTTCATCTACAATATTTGGAGCTTCTGTCATTAAACACTGTCCTTTATTCGTCTTAGGAAAAGGTATTACATCTCTTATAGATTCTTCTTTTAACATAACCATAAGCCATCTATCTATACCAAAAGCTAGACCTCCATGAGGTGGCGCTCCGTATTTAAATGCTTCTAAGAAAAATCCAAATCTTTCTTTTGCTTCTTCTAAACTGAAACCTAACCTTTCAAAAACCATAGCTTGAATTTCAGGATTAAAAATTCTTATAGAGCCTCCTCCTATTTCTGATCCATTTAAGACTAAATCATAGGTATTAGTTCTTATATCTTCAGTCTGTCCTGCTAAAAATTTTTCCAAATCTTCCTTTTTTATTGAAGTAAATGGGTGATGTTCAGCTTTGTATCTTTGTTCTTCTTCGTCATATTCAAACATAGGAAAATCAACTACCCACAAAAATTTAAACTCATCCTTGTTAATTAAATTTAAATCTCTTCCTAATCTAAGTCTCAATGCTCCAAGTGCAGCATTAACAATTTTTTTCTTATCAGCTACTATAAAAATTATATCCCCTGTTTTAGCTTCAGTTTTTTCTATTATAGCTTTTATTTCTTCATCAGATAAAAATTTAGCTATAGGTGATGAAATTTCATCTTTTCCAAGTTTTATATAAGCTAGCCCCTTTGCTCCAAAATATACTTTTAAATAGTCTTCATATTCTGCTATTACTTTTCTTGAAAATTTTTCAGCACAATTAGGAGCTGCTAAAGCTTTTATTATTCCACCATTTTCTATGGTAGAGCTAAAAACCTTAAAATCTGTATTTTTTAAAATATCAGTTAATTCTTTTAATTCAAGCCCAAATCTAATATCTGGTTTATCAGAACCGAATCTGTCCATCGCTTCTTTATGAGGCATTCTCTCAAAAGTATAATTAGCCTCTTCTCCTGTCACATTTTTAAAAACATATTTTGCAAGCCCTTCTATTTCATTCATTACATCTTCCTTCTCAACAAAGGACATTTCTATATCAAGTTGAGTAAATTCAGGTTGTCTGTCCGCTCTTAAATCCTCATCTCTAAAACATTTTGCTATTTGAAAATATTTTTCAACTCCACCTATCATTAAAAGCTGCTTAAATAACTGTGGTGATTGAGGTAAAGCATAGAAAGTTCCAGCATTTATTCTACTGGGAACTAAGAAATCTCTAGCTCCTTCAGGAGTAGATTTTGTCAAAATCGGAGTATCCACATCTAAAAAGCCTGCCTTGTCCATATAATTTCTAATTGACATTATCATTCTATGACGCATTTTTAAATTATTTATCATTTTAGGTCTTCTTATATCTAAATATCTATAGGTAAGCCTTATATTTTCGCTTAAGTTTTCATCTACTCCGCCTATTTGAAATGGTAAAATATCACAAGGATTTAAAACTTCTATCTCTTTTGCAAAAACTTCTATATCGCCTGTTGGGAGATTAGGATTTTTGCTGGCTCTTTCCTTAACTTCCCCCACAACTCTAATAACAGTTTCGTTTTTTAATTTTTGAGCAAGTTCTACAACATCTTTTGTTGTAAAATCAATATCAAAAATAATTTGAGTTTTCCCTTCTCTATCTCTTAAATCAACAAAGGTTAAGCCCCCCAAATCTCTTTTAGTATCAACCCATCCTGATAATGTTACTATTTGTCCAATATCCTCTATTCTTAATTCGCCTAGATTATGTGTTCTATAAATCACAGTTTCTCAACTCCCACTAAAATATTTATTATTTCGACAGTTCATTTAAAATATCTTCAAATTTTACTTCTTTTTGCTCTCTAGTTTCAAAATTTTTAATTACAACTACATTTTTGTTAAGTTCATCCTCTCCAAGTATTAAACAATATTTAACCCCAAGTTTATCAGCCTTTTTCATATGTGCTTTCATAGCTTTGTTTGAATAATCTACATAGGTTTTAAAATTATTTTTTCTCAAATCTTCACTTATTCTCATTGCTTTCTCTATTGTTTTATCCCCTATCCAAGCTACATAAACATCCGGATTGTTCTTAGGATAGTCTTCTAAAAGCATCATTATTCTTTCTACACCTGCTGCAAAGCCGACAGCCGGTATATCTTTATTACCTAACTCTTTCAGTAAATTATCATATCTTCCACCGCCCAAAACAGTGCCTTGAGAGCCAAGCTTATTTGTTACAATCTCAAAAACCGTACTTGAGTAATAATCAAGACCTCTTACTAAACTCGGATCTTCTGTATATTTTACTCCGAATATATCCAAATATTTTTTAACTTCTTCATAGTGTTTTCTTTCTTCCTCAAATAAAGAATCTATTATACTCGGCACATCTTTATAAAAATCTTTATGTGAATCAACTTTGCAGTCAAGCAACCTTAAAGGATTTCTATTTATTCTGTCCTTACAATCCTCACATAAATCATCCAAATATTCTTTAAAATGATTTACTAACTTTTCTCTGTAAAGAGATCTTGACTCTTTTGAACCAACTGAATTTATTTTTACTTCTAAATCTGTAATTCCCAATTTTTTAAGTAAGTTATAGCCCATTGCAATAACTTCAGCATCAAGTATGGGAGATTTCTCTCCTAAAACTTCAACCCCTATTTGATTAAACTCTCTTTGTCTACCGGCTTGAGGTCTTTCATATCTAAACATCGAACCATTGTAATAAAATCTGCTGACATCTTCCTTTGCATAAATAGCATTTTCTAAATAACATCTGACAATAGAAGCTGTATTTTCAGGTCTTAGAGTTATAGATCTTTCCCCTCTATCTTTAAAAGTGTACATTTCTTTTTCAACTACATCCGTTGCCTCTCCTATACCTCTTTTAAATAAGTCTGTTTCTTCAAAAATTGGCGTCTTAGTAAAATTATAACCATAGTTTTCAAACATTTGCTGTGTTACATTTGAAATGTAAATATATTTTTTCGCATCTTCTCCTATTATATCTTTTGTTCCTCTTACAGCTTTTATCAGTTCCATATTTCTACCTCCTACTTTCTATTTCAATTATTTCAAATAATATAGGTACCTTATACTTTTAATCACTCCATAATTTATTTAATTTCTCTAAAATTAGCTTTTCGTTTTTATTATTTCCAGGAATATAATATTTTTTCTTTTCATTCATATATTTTTGTTTAATAAAATTTTCACTGTAATTATGTGGGTATTTATAGTCTACATTATCATGTTTTATATTAAAGGGAACAGCTTGCAAATTTCCTTTCTTTATATCTGAAAGTGCACTATCTATAGCTAGATAAGCTGAATTACTCTTAGTGGATATAGCCAAATAAATAACTGCATGAGCTAAAATTATTCTAATTTCCGGCATTCCTATTCTTTCGCTTGCATTCATTGCTGCATTTGCAATGAGAATAGCTTCTGAATTTGCCATTCCTATATCTTCACTCGCCTCAATAAAAAGTCTTCTGGCTATGTATCTTGGGTCTTCACCACCATCTAATAATCTTGCCAACCAGTAAATAGCTGAATCAGGATCACTTCCTCTCACTGATTTTATAAGTGCTGAAATCATATCATATTTATCCTGCTTTTTATGAAAGGATACATTTCTTTCTTTAAATAAATTTAAAACTTCTTCTTTTGAAATCTGTGAATGAATATTTGAATAGAGTTCAACATAATTCAGTGCTATTCTTGAATCTCCCTGTGAAATATCCATAATTATATTTTTTATCTCATTTTCCATATCAATTTTTAAATATTTTAATGCTTTCTCTATAAGGCTTTCTATATCCTGCCTATTTAAAGCTTTAAATTCAAAAATCATAACTCTTGATAAAAGTGCATTATTTAAATTATAGTATGGATTTTCCGTCGTTGCTCCTATTAATATCAATGTACCGTCTTCACAATATGATAGTAGGGCATCTTGTTGATTTTTATTGAATCTATGAATTTCATCCAAAAATAGAATTGTTTTCTTATTGTAGTATTCTATATTTTTTCTGGCTCTTTCTGCGACCTCTCTAATATCAGAAACTGAAGCAACAGTTGCATTTAATTTTTCAAAATTACAATCCAAAGTATTTGAAATTATTTCTCCTAAACTGCTTTTACCACAACCCGGAGGACCAAAAAAAATCGAATTTGTCAAAGTTGAATTTTCTATTAACTTAGTTATTATTCCATCTTTACCAAGTAATTTTTCCTGCCCTACAAAATCATCTAAATTTTGTGGTCTAAGTCTATATGCCAATGGCTTTTTATCCTCATAATTTTCCTTAAATAAATTCATAGTTTTTCCTCTGATACCATTCTTTATAATTTTTTATTTTATCATATATTGTAAATTTTTTATACTGTTTCTTTTTATGTATTTAAAAATAGGGCTGTTGCATTTTAAAAATTTACAGGTTTTGCAATAGCCCCTTTAAGTTAAAATTAAAAATTTTCTAAAAATCTTGCATAGATTCTCTTAGGAATGGAAGTAGTGAACGAGTTACAATAATTTTTCTGCTCTCTATATTTAAGCACATTATAGCTCCTCTCTCCATTAAGTCATACCAGCTTGTCTTGCTTATGCCGAACATTTGAACTAAATCCTTTGTGGAGCAAAACTCACCTAAGTTATCCAAAAGCATATTTTCTAAAAATGTTTCTATCTCATTTTTAGGCGACCAGTTAAAGAAATTGTTAATATAAAAATCCTCTTGTGTAAGAGGATTTGATATTGGGTACATATTAGTGCTGAAATTTAAACACTTAAAAAAAGAAGAAAGTTCATATTCCTTTCTTCCATACTTAAATCTTGATTTTATATTTTCATTTTTTACAAGCATATAAATAAAAGTTAAACTTAAACCTAAATTTTCTTGAAGTTTTTTTGCGCTTGCATACTCTCCTATTCTGTTTTTTAAAATCTCTAAAATTATTGCTCTGATATTCATAGTATCCCTCCTAATAATTTTTAATTTTATTTTTATAGGATTATGTGAATATCATTCCCACCTTATATTAATTCTTAAAAATATGGGAGAAAATTTCTCCCATATCAAAACTACTTTTTATTCAAAATTTTTTCAAGTTTGTCCTCTAAATTTTTTACTCTTTCTTTCAATTCTTGATTTTCTTTTGCTTGAACTTTATTTTCCCTTGTCAATCTCGCAAGTTCTTCCTGCATTATATAACTAGGTGTGTTAGTTGCTGATGAACTTCCACCCTTACCTAGCTTCCAAGTTAAACCTACATTTGCCATTGCATTTGTCTTTCTCTCATTGCTAAGAGCTACTCCTGCCGTCATCATTACATTTTCCTTAAAGTAATGTGTCAGTCCTACTGCTATGGCATGCTTATTTCTATATGTACCCACTCCTGCCATTATTTGATTTGGCGCTTGCGGATCATATTGCATAGGATGTAGAGCAGATAGTGCTGCTGAAAGTGAGCCTATTCCTCTCATTTCATCTTTTGCCTCTCTTACTTCTTTTCTTAAATTTTGTATTCCAACAGTTCCTGAATTTTGCATTACATTATAAAGCTGTTTTCCCGTTACCGCGTCTGTTGATGTAGCTGATAATTCTCCGTCTGCAACATTAGTTATCTTTCTTTTTAAAGTTGCAGAACCTACTGATACCTCATTAGAAGCTGTTACTGCTGAATTATTCCCTAGCGCTACTGAATTTGTTATTCCTGCTGCAATATTTACATTAGAACCCATTACAAAGTTATCATCACCTGCTATTGTATTGTCATTACCGAAGGCATAAGAACGATTACCTGTTACTATATTTGGATCTCCAAAAGCTCCTGAATTATTTCCGCTTACTTGGTTTTTATATCCGACTGCTGTTGATTCATTCCCTGTTACCACATTGCCATGACCAAGACCTGTACTGTTTGTGCCTGAGGCTGTGTTTGCTACTGAATTAACCGTTGCAACTGCAAGCTTAGCCTTCCAAGCCGCTATATCCGTTGCCGATAGATTACTTCCATCTTTTGCAGCTTTTACATTTAGCTTAGCATCTGTCTGTGCCTTAGTATAAGCATCAACAACTCCGCCTCCACCAAGTGAGGCTGCTGCTATTGCGTCTTCCATCTGTTTTTTATTGACTGCGTCTGTATCATTTGTTCCTGCTGCTAAATGAACTATTTTTCTTCTCTTAGCATTAGAGCCCACTGATACCACTTGGCTTTCTTCAACTGTTGAATCATTTCCCAATACTACTACATCTGTTATCGGGCTGCCGGCAGCTCCTATACTTACCTTATTTCCTAATATATGGTTATTATTAGAGCCTGCTGCTATTTTATTATATGAACCTATAGCCCAAGAATTATCTCCTTCTA
>NZ_JAUMYY010000073.1 GCF_030528405.1 Fusobacterium sp. | reverse complement strand
AAAAATCAGCCGATTGGAATAGATTTTTTAAGAATCTCCAATCGGCTTTTTTTATCTTCCATTAATCTTTTAATCAATTCTTCTATAGAAGGTATGTCATTAATAAGATTTATTCCTGTGTTACCCTCATCATATCCTGTAGCCACAAGTATATCTGCTCCTAAACTTTTAGCTTTTTTCATACAACCAATTGAAGGATTTATCGGTCTATAAATAATATTTCCATTACAATTCTTTATCTTATTGAAGTACTCTTCTCTTATATCTCCTGAAACAACAAAATATCTTATTTCTTCCTCAAAGCAAACTTCTAAAATTTTATCACTGTATTCTAAAGTATTATCTGACTTTTCATATGGAAGTACAATATTTACTGCAAAGGGGTTCTCAGTTAACTTTTTTGTTTTTCTTATTTCTTCTCTCATTCTTTCAGCAGTAAGTTCTGGATCTGTAACTATACTTCTATATCCAGCATTGGGACCTAAAACTCCTAAACCACCAACATTTGATACAGTAGAAACCATCCTTGCATCAGTTATCCATATCATAGGAGCTTGAATTAAAGGATACTTAATTTTTAAAATTTCTACAACTCTATTATTTTTATATTTCATATATTTCCTCCTAAAAAGCTTGATATTTTATATAAATAAATATATCATTTAAGAAAGAAAAAAAATAGTACTCATATTTTTCTTTCTTAAATTTGGAGGTGTTATTTTGGATAAAAATTTTTTTGAGAAAAAAATAGAAAATATTAAACAGAATTATAATGCTAATGAAAAATGCCCTGTTATTCATGCTATTAAAATGATTGGTTCTAAATGGAAAATTCCAATATTATGGAATATAACATTAGAAGATGGTATTCACTATAATCAATTGAAAAGAAAAGTCACAGGCATAACAAATACAATGCTTACAAAATCTTTAAAAGAATTAGAAAAAGATGGACTTATAAAAAGAGTATCTTATGGAACAATTCCTCCTTCTGTATCTTATCATCTAACAGATATTGGAAGAGAATTAATTTTAACTTTCGTTGAATTACGAAAATGGGGAATATTACATATTAAAAATACTATGATTTAATGACAACATAAAAGAAAGTAACACGAAAAATTTAAGTAGTATCATAATTAAATATATTTACAATAAAATAAATTAAGATACTATTGAACTAATTATTGAATAAATTCCTATTAGCAATAAAAATATTTAGAGAAGTAAAATTTAAAGGTTGATAGTTCTCTTCTTTATTTTAATATTTTATGTAATAAATTGTAAATTCTTTATTCTCATGGTTGGCTTAGTTCTTGAATATATTCCAAGCCAAAAACTTCAATTTCGTCTAGCACTTTTTGAAATTTAATACCTAATTTACTTAAAGAATATTCAACATGAGGAGGAATAACTGGAAAAATTTTTCTACTGATTAATTTATCTTTCTCAAGTTGACGTAATTGTCTTGTTAAGACAGTCCGAGTAACTTCAGGAATTAGCTTCTCTAACTCATTAAATCTTTTAGTGCCTGTGCTTAAATGATATAAAATTAGAATTGCCCACTTGCCTTGTAAGACTCTTTGTGTCGTAGCATAAGGGCATTTATCATAAATCTTTGTCATAAGAACCTCCATACATAATATAAAGTAACATATTAGATACTATGTATTATAAATGTTCGTACTTTTAAAATCAATATTTAAAAGGTATAATAAGAAAAAATTTATTTATAAATGTTTTTTAAGGGGGATTATTATGAAAAATGAAATTATGGAAGTATTTGAAACTTATACAGAAGCATTATTGAGAGGAGATTTTGTTACAGTATTTGAAACAATGTCAGATGATATTATATGGCATATGGGAGGAAAAAGCCCACTTTCTGGTGTAATTATAGGAAAGCAAGCATTGGAAGAGCGTTTTGGAGAATTTGCCAAAAGAAGTAATAGTACATTCAGAGTTGTAACAAATTGGGCAGCAAATAATGATTGTTTTGTTGTTGCTAGCGTTGTTTCATTGGCAGAAAAAGATAATAATAAATTAAATAGTCCAGGAATTGATTTATTTAAAATAAAGGATGGAAAAATACAAGAAGCTTGGACTTTTGCTCAATACCAGAATGTAGAAGATAAATTTTGGGAATAAAATAAATAGTATAATGAAAATCAAAGAATATAGTGTAATTGATTTGAGGAATATTTACAAAGAAAGAGAAAACATTAAACGAGAGTGTAGAAAAAGGTACTCACTTTAGAATACCTTAATCTTGACATATTAAAAATATTAAACTAATATATTAAAGTT
>NZ_JAUMYY010000027.1:14399-22544 GCF_030528405.1 Fusobacterium sp. | reverse complement strand
TGATAATTTGAATACTTTTTCTTTGCAGTTTCATAACCTGTATCTGTAAAAGTGGAAATTAAAATATTCATTTTAAAAATAGAAAAAAATTTCCTTACAAGGTTTTCAGATAAATTAACTTCCCCCACTGAAGAACAATGTATCCAGATATAATTTTCTTTTTTTAAATTAGAGAAATCTTGAAATAGTCTTTTTTTTATAAAATCTTTTTTTTTCTTTGAAAGAAAGGGTTTTGATAAAAATAAAATTAAGTTTCTAAAAAAATTATACATAGTTTACATCCTTATTTTTTCTTCTATTTTTTTAGAGATAAAGTCTAGAACTTCTTCTATCTTTTTTTCTGTACTATCAAATTCAAAAGCATCTTTTGCTTTGATAAGAGGGCTTTCCTTTCTGGTGCTATCCATATAATCCCTGTCTTTTATTGATTTTAAAACTTCTTCATAAGTAAGTTCTGTATCTTTCTGATAGAGCTCTTTATACCTTCTCTTAGCTCTTTCTTCAGGAGAAGCAATAAGATATATTTTTAAATTTGCATCTGGAAAAACAACGGTTCCTATATCTCTTCCATCTAAAATTACATTTTTTCCTTCACTTATTTTTCTTTGTAATTTTACTAAATTTTCTCTAACAGCTTTTATACTAGCTATTTTTGATACTTTTGCATTTACTCTAGGTTCTCTAATTTCCTTTGTAACCTCTTTAGAATTTAGAAAAAATTTATCTTCATTCATATCCAAAGAAATGTTATTTAGCACTTTATTCATAGCTAGCTCATTTTCAAAGTCTATATTATTATCTAAGCAGTAAAGAGTAATCATTCTATACATAGCGCCTGTGTCTATATATGTAAATCCATATTTATTTGCTATTAGTTTAGCTATAGTACTTTTTCCACTACCTGCTGGTCCATCTATTGCAACTATAAAATTTTTCATAAATCCTCCCTGCTTTAAAGTGCTTTTTTTAAAATTATAGCTCTCCATTCTTTATCTTCTTTAATTTCCTCAACTTCTAATCCAACCTCTTTTGCTTTTGAAATAATAGAGGCTAGCTTATCTTCTATAATTCCTGATAACATTACCTTACTTTCACTTTTTAAGATAAATTTTATTTCATCCAGTAATTTTATAAGAACATCAGATAAAATATTACAAAGAACTATATCGAACTTCTCATTGTTTAAAATTTCTAATAAATTTCCTTTCAAAATTTTTATTTGAGACATATCTATCTTGTTTAAAAGTAAATTTTCGCTTGCAACTTCTATAGAGAGTTCATCTATATCTGTTCCATAAATTTCCTTTGCACCCAGTAGACTTGCTGCTATCATAAGTATACCTGAACCTGTTCCTATATCTATTACTCTTTTATCAAAAAAATTCTCTTTTTCCATTAATTTTAGAAGCAAAGATGTTGTAGGATGTGAACCAGTACCAAATGCTCTTCCTGGATCAAGTTCAATTACAAATTCGTCATTCTTTTTTTCATAACTTCTCCAAGTTGGTTTTACTATAAACTTCTCACTTACTTTTTCAACAAAAAGATATTTTTTCCAACTGTTTTGATAATCATCTTCATCATATTCATAAAAGCATAAACTATATACTATATTCTCATCATCCTTAAATTTATTAGCAAAGGTCTTTTTTAAAGCTTCTTTCCTTTTTTCTGAATAAATATTCATTGGGAAATAAGCTGAAATAGAATTTTCTGACTGTAAGAACTTCTTTTCATCTTTGTAGAAATTTAGAGGATCTTTATTTAAAATAGGTTCTTCAATTTTAAGACCAGTTACTCCAAAACTATAAAAGATATCTGAAATTAGTTTTTTATATTTCTCTATATTATCACTTTCATATAAAAGTTTAGCTTCTAATACTTTCATTCTTTACTCCAAATTATTCTTTTTATTTTTTTTGTTTTTCCACTTTTTGTATCTAAATTTATCTCTAAACCGTTTAAGTACTCATTTCCCTCAGCTATATCAAATTTTTGAGGTAATGAAGTTAAAAATTTATTTATGACTACTTCGGGTAAAGTTCCTATTACACCATTTTGTGAACCTGTCATTCCTATATCACTTATATATGCAGTACCTGTTTCAAAGATTTTCTCATCTGCTGTTTGAACATGAGTATGAGTACCATATATTAAACTTACTTCACCTGATATATATCTAGCCAGAGCAATTTTTTCTGAAGTTGCTTCTGCATGAAAATCAACTATGATGTTATTAGTAGTTTTTTTAAGTTTTTCGACTAATTTTTTTAGGCTTCTAAAAGGGCAGTCAACAGGATTCATGAACACTCTACCTTGTAAAGATATTACAGCTATTTTTGAAGCTTTTTTCTCCTTAATAACATATCCTTTTCCTGGAGCTTCTTCAGGATAGTTATGAGGTCTTAAAAGACTATCTGTACTATTTAAATAATCATAAATTTCTTTTTTATCCCAACTATGATTACCACCAGTTATTACATCCACTCCCCATGAAAAAAATTCCTCAGCAATTTTTTCAGTTATACCAAAGCCAGCGGCTGAATTTTCACCATTTACTATTATAAAATCATATGTATTTCTATATTTTTCTAAATATTTTTTTAGAGTATTTCTACCAGGATGGCCAACTATATCTCCTACTATTAAAATTTTCATTTTTATTCCTCGCCTATTTAAAATTTTTACTCTATATTATACCATAAAAAAACAAATATTCTTTTATTTTTAGAATATTGTCTTTTAAATTTTGCTATGTTATAATCTAAAAGTTATTAAAATAAACATTATTTTAAAAGGAGAACACTATATGAAAAGAAGTTTATCAGGAATACAACCAAGTGGTATTTTACATCTTGGTAATTATTTTGGAGCGATGAAACAGTTTTTGGATTTTCAAAATAGTTATGAAGGTTTCTATTTTATAGCTGATTATCACTCTCTTACATCACTTACTAATCCTAAAGAATTAGCACAAAATACTTATGATATAGTTTTAGATTACTTAGCTATAGGACTTGATCCAAATAAATCAACTATATTTCTTCAATCGAATGTTCCTGAACATACAGAGATGACATGGTTTTTGTCAAATATTACTCCTGTTGGATTACTTGAGAGAGGACACTCTTACAAAGATAAGATTGCAAAAGGAATTTTTCCAAATACAGGACTTTTAACCTATCCAATTTTGATGGCTGCAGATATTTTGATTTATGACAGTGACTTAGTTCCCGTTGGGAAAGATCAAAAACAACATTTAGAAATGACAAGAGATATAGCCATGAAATTTAATCAGCAATATGGTGTAGAATTTTTTAAATTACCTGAACCTTTAATTTTAGATGATTCTGCAATAGTTCCAGGAACTGATGGTCAAAAGATGAGTAAATCTTATGGAAATACAATAAATATGTTTGCAAGTAAAAAACTTTTGAAACAACAGGTTATGAGTATAGTGACTGATTCTACTCCTTTAGAAGAACCTAAAAATCCAGATAATAATATTGCAAAAATCTATGCTCTTTTTAATAATATATCAAAACAAAATGAGCTTAAAGAAAAATTCTTAGCTGGAAATTTTGGATATGGACATGCGAAAAATGAATTGCTAGATTCTATTTTAGAATATTTTGGAGAAGCTAGAGAAAGAAGAGAAAAATTAAAAGATAATATGGATTTAGTTTATGATATTTTAAACGAGGGTTCAAAAAAAGCAAGAGCGATTGCAATTGAAAAGGTTAAAAAAGCCAAAGAAATCGTTGGATTAATTGGAAATATTTATTAAATAATCTTATTTATAATCTTTAAAAAATTTCTATAAAAATAGTTCCAGATAGATCTGGAACTATTTAGAAATTTTATTTAATTTTTTACAATTCTTTTCCATTAATTTTTAAATTATTTATAAATTTCAATGTATCTTCTTTTGTAGCAAAAAGATTATGGAATTGATTTTCAAGACAACATAATTCAAAAGAGTTACAAACCACTTTTCCATTAGCATCGACCAAATAAAAAATATATTGATCTCTCCACGGTTCTTTTTCTTTGACCTTTCTCATTACTTCATTCACATCAACACAATTAGTATCAACTAATACAGTAACAACAACCATATCATTACCAGCATTCTCACAAGGAAATAGGAAATATTTCATAAAACCACTCTCCCTTCTTAAATTATATGACATAAATGTAAAGTATCTTGTTACTTTAATTATATACTTTTTCTTACTTTTTGTCTAGTAATTTCACTTTAATATTATGAATTATAATATAAATTTTCGGTAGGGAATACCTGATCACAAGTTACATCTATTCCTAATTTTCTTAAAGATTGTTCGTCATTCCTTCCTAAAATATGTGTTGAATGTGCTTGAACACCTTCAAGTTGAGGGAGTTTTGAGAGAGCTACCTTAGCCATAGGATTTGTTGCCGCAGAGATACTTAAGGCAATTAGAACTTCTTCACAATTAAGCGGAATTTTTTTATTTTTAAATGCTTTTTCATTTAATTCAATAATTGGTTCCAGAATAGTTGGAGATATAAGTAAAAGTTCGTCATCAAAATTTGATAAATATTTTATTGCATTCAAAATAGCTGCAGAAGGTGCATCCATAAGATTGGATTTTTTTCCTGTAATAATTTTACCATCATTCATTTCTAAAGCTAAAGCAGAAGGAATATCTTTTTTATCTTCCTTCATTTCCATATTAAGTAGGGCTAATTTTTCTCTTGCAAATTTAACAACTTTTCTATCATCTTCTTTTAATTCTAAACTATGCATAATAAATTCAGCTCTTTTAAAAGTTTCTAAATCCGCATTTCCTTTTTTATAATCGCAAGCAGTTTTAAAATATCTTCTTATAATTTCTTGTTTAGAAGCTTCTTTTATAATGTCATCATCTATAATCCCATATCCTACTCTGTTAACTCCCATATCTGTAGGTGATTGATATATAGATTCTTTTCCAGTAATTTTTTCAATTATCCTTTTAAGCAAAGGAAAAGCTTCTATATCTCTATTATAATTTATTGCAATTTCACCATATTTTTCTAAATGAAAAGGATCTATCATATTTACATCATTTAAGTCAACAGTTGCTGCTTCATAAGCAATGTTTAAAGGATGTTTTAATGGAACATTCCAAACAGGGAAAGTTTCAAATTTTGAATAACCAACCCTCTTACCTTTTTTTGATTCGTGGTAAAGTTGGTTTAAGCATGTAGCTAATTTACCACTTCCAGGTCCAGGAGCAGTCACAACAATAATAGGCTTTGTTGTTTCTATATAGGGATTTTTTCCATAGCCTTCGTCACTAACTATAGTTTCAACATCAGTAGGATAGCCTTTAGTAGCAAAATGTTTATAGGTTTTTATTCCTCTTCTCTCCAATCTATTTATAAAAAGTTCAGTTGAAGGTCTTTCTTCATATCTAGTAATAACTACACTGTTGACTTCCAGTTCTTGACTTCTTAAATCATCGATTAATCTAAAGACATCCATATCATAAGTTATGCCAAAGTCTCCTCTTATTTTATTTCTTTCTATATCACCAGCATATACACAGATAATAACTTCGATTTTTTCTTTAAGTTTATTTAAAACTTTAATTTTTGCGTTTTCATCAAATCCAGGTAAAACTCTTTTAGCATGTAAATCATTAAAAAGTTTTCCACCAAATTCAAGATAAAGTTTATCATAGTTATTAACTCTTTCAAGAATATATTTTGACTGTTCCTCTAGATATTTGCTGTGATCAAACCCAATTTTCATAAATTATTCCTCCATAAAAATTAATAAAGATATAAAATAAAACATGACTCTATAATATAACATGTTCCACAAATTTTTAAAAGTATGATTTTTGAAAAATAAAAATTTTTTCTTGATTTTTCTTTTTAAATTAAAATATAAAAATTGACTAACTAAGTATAAATTTATATAATATATAATATGCAAAGACATAAAGAAAAATTAGTGATTAAGGGGATAAAATGAAGAAAAAAAATATAATGATTATGGGTACATCTTCAGGAGCAGGAAAAAGTACCTTTGCAGCAGCGCTCTGTAGAATTTTCTATAAAGATGGATTTAAAGTTATGCCTTTTAAATCTCAAAATATGGCTTTAAATTCTTTTTTTACTAAAGATGGAAAAGAAATGGGAGTTGGGCAAGCAATTCAAGCAGAAGCTGCAAATTTAGAAGCAAGCGTAAAAATGAACCCAATTTTATTAAAACCAACTAAGGATAAAAAAATTCAAATTTTTATCAAAGGCGAGAAAAAATTATTAATGACAGGATTAGAATATAACAATTATAAAAAAAATTTGATACCAATCTTAGAAGAAACTTACAAGGAATTAAAAGAAAAAAATGATATTGTAGTAATTGAAGGAGCAGGCAGCCCAGCCGAAATAAATATTAAACAAGAAGATATTTCAAATTTTGGAATGGCAAGAGTTGCAGACGCTCCTGTTATACTTATAGCTGATATAGACAGAGGTGGTGTTTTTGCTTCTATTTATGGAACGATTATGCTTTTATCTGAGGAGGACAGAAGAAGAGTAAAAGGTATAGTTATAAATAAATTTAGAGGAAATTCAAAAGTTCTTAAAACAGGATTTGAAATTATAGAAAAACTTACAGGAGTTCCAACTTTGGGAGTTCTTCCCTATGAATATATAGATTTGGAAGATGAAGATAGCATTTCTGAGAAAGATAAAAATTCAAAATTTAGAGAATATAAAATTCATGACAATGCGTATAGACAAGAACAATTTGATAAGTTAGAAAAATTAGTCAGAGACAATATTGATATTGATAAAATATACGAGATAGTTAATTCAAATTAAAGTTTTAAGGAGAGAATGGAAATATGAGTATAAGTTTCTATGTAAAAAATAAGAAAAAATTTTTAGGTTATGAATCTGTTTTAACTGTAGAAAAAGCCTTGGATTTTCTAGGACGACCACTTTTGACTTATAATTTTGATCTTTCTAACGAAAGTATTGATATTAATAAGTTTTTATTTTCGTCCATTTCTAATTATGAATGTGTTTTAATAGGGGAAGATGGAAAAAGTGCAAGAGGTTTTGAATTGTCCTATGACAAAGAAGAAAAGCATTATGCTGTAAGAATTTATACTCCTTGCTCAAGAGAAGATTGGCTTTTGGCTTTAGAATATATAAAAACATTGGCTAAAAAATTTAATTCAGAAATTTCAAATGAGAGAGAGGAAGTTTACACTGTTAATAATATTGATGACTTTGATTATGAAAGTGATATACTTTTTGGAATAAAATCAATTTCGTCAAGGATAGAAGAAGATAATTCTCAAATACACAGTATTTTTGGAGTAAATAGAGTTGTAGACTTAAATAAAAAAATGATAGAGGAAATAGATAATTCAGCGAATCCTATTGATACTTTTTCGGCTATGATAAAAGAGATTCAATATTTGGATGCCTATTCAGCCCGTCAATTTTTTTATGCTAATGAAGCAGATAGCAAAATTATGGGCTCATATACTTTAACAGAAAATCTAAGAACAATTCTTCCTTATAAACCCTATGTTGAATTTGAAAATTTAGAAATAGTAGAAAATGATGAGGTCTCTTTTTGGAATATAAGTTTAGTTACAATTGATGGTGATGAAAATGATAGAGAGAGTTATAATGTTGCTGGAGAGTTAAATTATGATGAGTTTATTCAAAAGATCCCAATCAATAAGTATAACTTTATAGATGGAACATACATTATGATAGAACCATTAACTAAGGAAGAAATTTTGGAATTACTAAAATGATTTTTAACATGAAAAATGGAGAATAAAAAATGTTTAATTACTTTACAGTAAAATTTGCTTTAGCATATATTATGGATTTGATATTAGGTGATCCTAGATGGATATATCATCCAGTTATTGTAATAGGTAAATTGATAGTTGTTCTTGAAAAAATACTATACAGATTTAAAAATAGAATTTTAGCAGGTGTAATTTTAAATACTCTAACTTTGCTTCTAGTATTCTTAATTTCTTTGTTTTTTACATATTTAGGAGCATTTTTTGAAATTTTTTTTCTCTATACTACATTGGCTACGAGATGTTTAGCTGATGAGGGAATAAAGGTTTATAAAAT
>NZ_JAUMYY010000027.1:0-14389 GCF_030528405.1 Fusobacterium sp. | reverse complement strand
TATTGAGAAAGCAAAAAAAGAACTCTCTTATCTTGTAAGTAGAGATACAAGCACTCTATCAGCTGATAAAATAATAATGAGCATTGTTGAAACAATTTCTGAAAATACCGTAGATGGTTTTATATCTCCTGCTTTTTATGCATTTGTTGGAAGCTTTATAGAAATAAATATTTTTGGGAAAAGCTTATCTCTTGCTTTGGCTTTTGCTATGACTTATAAGGCAATAAACACCTTAGACTCAATGGTGGGCTATAAAAATGAAAAATATATAGATTTCGGAAAATTTTCGGCTAGAGTTGATGATGTTGCAAATTTTATTCCAGCAAGATTTACTGGTTTAATATTTATACCTCTTTCAAGTTTAGTGTTAGGCTACGATTTTAAAAATTCATTAAAAATATTTTTTAGAGATAGAAATAAACATTCAAGCCCAAATTCTGGACAGAGTGAATCAGCTTATGCAGGTGCTTTAGGAATACAGTTTGGGGGAAAAATAAGTTATTTTGGTCAAGAATATAATAAACCAACTATTGGTGATAAGCTAAAAAACTTTGATATAGAAGATATTAAAAAAGCTATAAATATTTTATATGTTGTATCTTTTATAGTAACTTTAACTTTTATATTAATTAAAATAAGTGAATTGTATTATAGTTAAAAAATCCATTTACTTTATTTAGCAATGTTAATACTATTGGAGGAAAAAGTAAATAAAATCACTTGTATTTGTTTAGGTGTAAGAAATACAGAGAAAACAATAAAATTTTGATAAGTTTGGAGTATTTATGAAAGATTTACATGGAGGAAATATTTATAAATTTCAAAGAGAGGGGAAAAAGGATATTTTAGATTATAGTTCCAATATCAACCCCTTAGGAGTACCACAGAAATTTATAGATATAGGAAAAGAAAGTTTTGATAAATTAGTAAATTATCCTGACCCTTACTATATTGAATTAAGAAAAAAGATTGCAGAATTTAATTTAATAAATATGGATAATATTATTGTTGGAAATGGTGCCACAGAAATTTTATTTCTTTATATGAGGGCTTTAAGACCTAAAAAAGTTTTATTATTAGCGCCTTGTTTTGCAGAATATGAAAGAGCATTGAAATCTATTTCTGCAGAAATAAAATATTTTGAACTTAAAGAAGATGATAATTTTTATCCTAATATTAAAAACTTAAAAAAAGAAATAGAAAAAAATGATTATGATTTATTGCTATTTTGTAATCCAAATAATCCAACAGGACAATTTATTAAATTAAAAGATATTAAAGAAATAGTAAAAGTTTGTGAAAATAAAAATATAAAAATTTTTGTTGATGAGGCTTTTATAGAATTTATAGAGAATTGGAAAGAAAAAACAGTTTCTTTATTAAAAAATAAAAATATCTTTATAATGAGAGCTTTTACAAAATTTTTTGCTATTCCAGGACTTAGATTAGGTTATGGTATAGCTTTTGATGAGAAGATTCTAAAAAAGATGTGGGAAGAAAAAGAGCCTTGGACAGTTAACACTTTTGCAAACCTTGCAGGAATTATAATGCTTGATGATAAAAAATATATTGAAAAAACTGAAAAATGGATTTCAGAAGAAAAAAAGTTTATCTATAAAAAATTAAATGATTTTCAATACATAAAAGCATATAAAACAGAATGTAATTTTATTTTAATAAAATTATTTAATATCAGTTCTAGTAGTTTAAGAAATAAAATGATAGAAAAAAATATTCTAATAAGAGATGCAGCTAATTTTAAGTTTTTAAATGAAAGTTTTGTCAGGCTTGCAATTAAAGATAGAAAATCAAATTTAAAAATGCTGAGTATATTAGCTGAATTTATTGAAGGCAGAGGATAGAATGGGGGAAATAAAATGAAAGCATTTATGATTGCTGGTGTCAGCAGTGGAATTGGTAAAACAACAATTTCCATGGCACTTATGTCAGTTTTTAAAAATGTATCACCATTTAAAGTGGGACCAGATTATATAGATCCTGGTTTTCATCAATTTATAACAGGAAATAAAAGTTATAACTTAGATCTATTTATGATGGGAGAATCTGGAGTAAAATATAGTTTTTTTAAACATCAAAAAGATATATCAATAGTTGAAGGTGTAATGGGGCTCTATGATGGGATAGATAATAGCTTTGATAACAACAGTTCAGCACATCTTTCAAGAGTTTTAGGATTACCAATCATTTTAATTTTGGATGGTATAGGTAAGAGTACGAGCATTGCTGCTCAAGTTTTAGGATATAAGATGTTGGATCCGAGGGTAAATGTTGCAGGAGTAATTATAAATAAAGTCAGTAGCAAAAAAACTTATGAAATTTTTAAAGAAGCTATAGAAAATTATACTGGAATAAAGTGTTTGGGCTATGTTTTGAAAAATGATGAATTAAATATCTCCAGTAGACATCTAGGACTGTTACAGGCAAATGAAGTAAGTGATTTGATGAATAAAATAGAAATACTAAAAAAAATTACTTTGGAAAATATTGATTTAAAAGAAATTGAAAGAATAGCAACAGAAGAATGTAAATATTTAGACTTTAGAAAAGAAGATATTATCTACCCTTTTGCATTGGAAGAAATGAAAGATAAATATAAGGGTAAGATAATATCTATAGCTAGAGATAAAGCTTTCTCTTTTTACTATAATGACAATATAGAATTTTTAGAACATATTGGTTTTGATATTAGATATTTTTCTCCTTTAAATGATGAATTTGTACCTAGATGTGATTTTATTTATTTTGGAGGAGGGTATCCAGAAAACTTTGCAAAAGAACTATTTGAAAATAAATCCATGATAGAATCAATAAGAAAAAAATATGAAGATGGAGTAAAAATTTTTGCTGAATGTGGAGGTTTTATGTATCTAAGTCAAGGCATAGAACTTTTAAATGGAGAATTTTATGAAATGTGCAAACTATTACCCTGCAGTATTACTATGACAAATAAGCTTGATATTTCAAGATTTGGGTATATAGAAATGAAAAGAAAAGAAGAAGATTTCTCAGTTATTGCTAAGGGACATGAATTTCATTATTCAAAAATAAAAACTATATTAGAAGATAATAGAAAGTTTAAAGCATATAAAAAAGATGGTAGAAATTGGGATTGCATATTTAATGAAAAAAATATATATGCGGGCTACCCACATATACATTTTTTTAGTAGCACAGAACTATTAAAGGAAATTTTGAGGTAAGTTGACTTAATAAAAATTACAGGAGGATAAAATGAGCTATATAAAAGTGCCAGGAGACATTGAAAAAAGAAGTATGGAAATTATTACTGAGGAATTAGGAGATAAGATTAATAAATTTTCTCCTGAACAATTACCAATAATAAGAAGAATTATACACACATCAGCAGATTTTGAATATGCAGATTTAATAGAATTTCAAAATGATGCCATAGAGAAAGGGAAAAATGCATTGGAGAAAGGATGCAAAATTTATTGTGATACAAATATGATAGTAAATGGTTTAAGTAAGCCAGCTCTATCAAAATTTGGTTGTTCAGCTTATTGTTTAGTATCTGATAAAGAAGTTATGGAGGAGGCAAAAAAAGAAGGATTAACTAGATCAATTGTAGGAATGCGAAAAGCAGGGAAAGATCCTGAAACAAAAATTTTCATAATAGGAAATGCACCAACAGCACTTTATCAACTAAAGGAAATGATAGAGAAAGGTGAGATTGAAAAACCTGAACTTGTAATTGGAGTTCCTGTGGGCTTTGTTGGAGCTGCTGAATCTAAAGAAGATTTTAAATCTTTAGGTTTACCATATATTACAATAAATGGTAGAAAAGGAGGAAGCACAATAGGAGTCGGGATTTTACATGGCATTATATATCAGATTTACGAAAGAGAAGGTTTCCATAATTAATTTCTTAAAAATTTAATGGATACTTTTTAGAGAATAAAATATAACTAAAGCAAGAGAAAAGAAATAATAAGTGAAATAATGAATTTTTATAATGGAAATAGCTGGAGAAGTTATGGTGGAAAAAGAATTAAGAAATGGATACACTACAGGAACCTGTGCAGCAGCAGCAGTTAAAGTTGCCTTAGAAGCTTTAATTTATGGTAAAAAGAATGAGGAAGTTGAGATAACTACTTTAAATAATACTTCACTTAAAATCCCAGTTCAAAAATTGAGAGTAAGAAATAATTTTGCAAGTTGTGCAATAAAAAAATTTGCAGGAGATGACCCTGATGTAACCGATGGAATAAGCATTTGTGTAAAAGTAAAATTGCTAGAGAAGCTTCCAAAAATTGACAGAGGGGCATACTATAATAACTGTGTAATTGTTGGTGGAAGAGGCGTGGGACTTGTAACTAAAAAAGGTTTACAGATAGCCATTGGTAAGTCTGCAATAAATCCAGGTCCACAAAAAATGATAAGGGAAGTTGTGGATAAAATTTTAGAAGATAGCGAATATAAAGCTTTAATCACAATTTATATTCCAGAAGGAAGGCAAAAGGCTCTAAAAACTTATAATCCTAAAATGGGAGTTATAGGCGGCATATCTGTTTTAGGAACAACAGGTATAGTAAAAGCTATGAGTGAAGAAGCTTTAAAAAAATCTATGTTTGCAGAACTTAAAGTTATGCGAGAAGATAAAGATAGGGATTGGGTAATTTTTGCTTTTGGTAATTATGGAGAAAGACATTGTCAAAAAATAGGTCTTGATACTGAGCAAATGATAATAATAAGTAATTTTGTTGGCTATATGATAGAAAGTGCAGTTAAGCTTGGTTTTAAAAAAATTATAATGCTGGGGCATATAAGCAAAGCTATTAAGGTTGCAGGGGGAGTTTTTAACACGCATAGCAGGGTTGCTGATGCAAGAATGGAAATTATGGCTGCTTGTGCATTTTTAGTTGATGAAAGCCCTGAAAATATAAGAAAAATTTTAGAATCAAATACTATTGAAGAAGCCTGTGACTATGTAGAAAAAAGTGAGATATACGATTTAATTGCAAATAGAGTCGCAAGAAAAATGCAGGAGTATGCAAGAGCGGATATAGAGGTTACCGCTGCAATATTTTCATTTAAAGGAGAGACTTTAGCTGAAAGTGAAAATTACAAAAGAATGGTTGGTGAATGTTTTGCTAGCAAAAAATAAAATAGATGTTGTAGGTCTTGGACCAGGAAATATAAAATACCTTTCAATGGCAGGTATAGAAAGCATAAAGAGTGCAGATATTATTGTAGGAAGTAAGAGACAATTGAGTGACTTGGAAGATTTGATATTTGAAAGACAGGAAATTTATATTTTAGGAAAATTAAACCTTTTAATAAAATATTTAAAAGAAAATTTAAACAAAAGAATTTCTATTATAGTTTCTGGAGATACAGGATTTTATAGTTTAGTACCATATTTATCTAAGAATTTATCAAAAGATATTTTAAATGTAATTCCCTGTATTTCGTCATACCAATATTTGTTTTCTCAACTTAAAGAAAATTGGCAGAATTATAGATTAGCGAGCATACATGGTAGAGATTTTGATTATTTAAAGCATATAGAGGATGAAGAAATAGAAGGACTTATACTGCTTACAGATGATATTCAAAATCCCTATGAAGTCGCAAAAAAGCTATATGAAAATAATATAAAAAATATAGAGATTATTGTAGGAGAGAATTTATCCTATGAAAATGAAAAAATTACAAGAGTAGATATAGAGAACTTTAAAGATTTAAACAGGGAATTTGATATGAATGTTTTAGTTTTGAAGAAAAAAGAATGGAGATAGTATGCATATATATGATAAAGAATTTACACAGACAGAGCTTCCTATGACCAAACAGGAAGTAAGAGCTATATCTATCGCTAAACTTATGTTAAAGCCTGATTCAATTTTGATTGATGTAGGAGCAGGAACGGGAACGATAGGGATAGAGGCTGCAACCTATATGCCACAAGGTAAAGTTTATGCAATAGAAAAAGAAGAAAAAGGTCTGGATACCATAAAGTTAAATGCAGATAAATTTGAACTTAAAAATTTTGAATTAATACATGGAAAAGCACCAAACGTTATCCCAAATATTGCTTATGATAGAATGTTTATTGGTGGTTCAACGGGAAGCTTAGAAGATATCATAAAGCATTTTTTAACTTATGCAAAAGATGGAGCAATTCTAGTTATTAATACTATAACTTTGGAAACACAACATCAATCTTTAGAAATTTTAAAAAGATTGGATTTTAAGGATATAGAAGTAATCTCAGTAACTATAGGTAGGGCAAAAAAAGTTGGTCCATATACAATGATGTTTGGAGAAAATCCTATTCATATAATAAAGGTTATAAAGAGCAGCTCTAACAAGAATTAAATATTTAAAATTTGGAATTTAAGGAGTAGAATTATGAAAAAAAATTTATTCTTTTATTTTCTTTTATTAATGATCTTATCTATAAATAAATTAAAAATATATGGAAAAGATAATATTGGATTTTTAAATTACAGTAATTTTATAGTAAGTCCTAGCACACAAAAAGAAAGTGTTTATAGAGATTTATGTCTATCAATATTGAATAAAGAAAATCCTTTTAGAAACTTTGAAAGAGAATATAAGAAATTGTTGAATCAGAAAGATAAAAGTATAACATGGCAAGATTTTAAGTCATTTGCATATAATATTGAATTTAATTTAAATTATTTTTATAATGATATGATGAATGGGGTTAAGCAAACTACTAAGAATAAGCCATTATATAAAGAAATAGATAGGAAAGCAGAAGAAGTTTTAGTTATATCTTTCAAATTAAAAGATAATATTTTATCAATACTAAAATACTATAAAAATAATATAAACTCTATAGATGAGATCAAAAAATTAAACAGTGATTATTTTCTTTTTCACGAGGCGTATATAAAGGAAAGCAAAGAATTTATAAATGAATTTAATAAATTTCAGAAAACCTTAAACCCTGATAGATTTAATACTAATGATCAGATAATTGAATTTTCAAAAGTAATGGATGAGTTTTTTTCAAGATTATCTGGTTATGTAAATAGTTCAAGTTTTAATGTTGATATATATGAAAAAATTATAAAAGAAGGGCATAAAGATTATGAAAATTTGGTAAATGAAAAAATGGATGAATTAAATACAGTTCATTCTTATTTAAAAGATTTTAATTTACAGTTTTCAAAAATACAAATTGAACTTGAAAAACAAACTGAAAAAGATTTGGAAGCTGGAGAAATACCTAAAGAAAAATATAAAAAATATTTAGAAAAAAATAAAATTTTTATTGATGAATCAAAGAAATTAGAAGAAATAGTGAAAAGAAATTTAGAATTAAGAAATGGAAGAGAAATAATAAAAGCTAGTAAAGATCTAGGAAAGAAATTAGATAAAGTTTTTGATAAATATTTCCATGCAGACAAAGCATATGAAGCTTTATTTAATAGGTAAGCATATATTAATACAATTGTTATTTATTTAAAATTTTAAGATTTTATATAATTTTAAAAAATGAAGGGAAACAAAATGAAAACAATAGGTTTAATCGGTGGGATGAGTTGGGAAAGTATTTTAACATATTATAAAATAATAAATGAAACTGTTAAAAAGCAACTTGGAGGTCTTAATTCTGCAAAATGTCTTTTATACAGTGTTAATTTTCAAGAAATAGAGGAGTATCAATCAAATGGAAATTGGAAAAGGAGTTTTCTGTATGAATAATAAATTTTATGGAATAGGTGTCGGAGTTGGAGACCCAGAGGAAATAACTTTAAAGGCAATAAACACCTTAAAAAAATTAGATGTAGTGTTATTGCCAGAAGCAAAAAAAGATGATGGTTCAGTTGCTTATGAAATAGCAAAGCCATACATGAAAGAAGGAGTAAAAAAAATTTTTATTGAATTTCCTATGTTAAAATCTTTGGAAGACAGAGAAAGAGCGAGGAAGGAAAATGCAAAAATAGTAGAAAATTTATTGGATGAGGGTAAAAATGTAGGTTTTTTAACTATAGGAGATACTATGACATATAGTACCTATGTATATTTACTTGAACATTTACCTGAAAAATATATAGTTGAAACAATTCCAGGAATATCTTCATTTGTGGATATGGCATCAAGATTTAATTTTCCACTTATGATAGGAGATGAAAATTTAAAAGTTGTATCACTTAATAAAAATACTAATATTGAATTTGAATTAGAAAATAATGATAATATTGTTTTTATGAAAGTAAAAAGAAATTTTGAAAATTTAAAAAAAGCACTTATAGAAAGTGGTAATATGGATAATTTGATAATGGTTTCCAACTGTGGAAAAGATACACAGAAAGTATATTTTGATATAAGTGAACTAAAAGAAGATGAAATTCCATATTTTACAACTTTAATAGTAAAAAAAGGAGGCTTTAATAAGTGGAAAAAGTTTATTTTATAGGAGCAGGACCAGGAGATCCTGAATTGATTACAATAAAGGGTCAAAAGATAGTAAAAGAGGCAGATGTTATTATATATGCAGGCTCATTAGTCCCGAAAGAAGTTATAGATTGTCATAAAGACGGAGCTGAGATTTATAATTCAGCTTCTATGTCTTTAGATGAAGTTATAGATGTCACTGTAAAAGCAATAAAAGATGGTAAAAAAGTGGCAAGAGTTCACACAGGAGACCCTGCAATCTATGGAGCTCATAGAGAACAAATGGATATGCTTGATGAGTATGGAATAGAGTATGAAGTTATTCCAGGAGTAAGTTCATTTTTGGCTTCTGCTGCTACATTAAAAAAAGAATTTACTTTACCTAATATTTCTCAAACTGTTATTTGTACAAGAATAGAAGGAAGAACTCCTGTTCCTGAAAAAGAAAGTTTAGAAAGTTTAGCAAAACATAGAGCTTCTATGGCAATATTTTTATCAGTTCATATGATAGATAAAGTTGTTAAAGCATTGGCTACTTCTTATCCTATGACAACACCAGTTGCTGTTGTACAAAGAGCAAGTTGGGCAGACCAAAAAATAGTTTTAGGAACACTTGAAACTATTGAACAGAAAGTGAAAGAAGCAGGAATAAATAAGACTGCCCAGATATTGGTTGGAGATTTTTTAGGCAATGAATACGAAAAGTCAAAATTATATGATAAATACTATACTCACGAATATAGAAAAGGAGTGGAAAAATAAAATGGAGATATTTTATGAAATACAATGATTTAATACCTGAGTTAATAGTTTCTGATATAGATGTCTCAAAAAAATTTTATGTTGATTTATTAGGTTTTAAAATTGAATATGAAAGAGAAGAAGATAAATTTGTATTTCTATCACTTGGAACTATTCAATTAATGTTAGAAGAGGGTTCTGAAGAGGAATTATCTCAGATGGAATATCCTTTTGGAAAAGGAATTAATTTTACATTTGGAGTTAATAATATTGATAAACTTTACTCAAAATTTAAAATAGAAAAATCTTCATTAAAAAAAGAAATGGAAACAAGAGAATTTAGTGTTAATGATGAAATTATTTATGTAAAAGAGTTTTCAATATTAGATCCTGATGGCTACTATATTAGAATATCAGAATAGAATTAATAGTTAAGAAAGAGAGATTTGTAAAATTTATATTGTATTTTTACAAGAAAATCAGTTGTAAAAATTTTATGTCACATTTATGATTGATATATCATATAATTTTTCTTGGAGAAATAATACGAAAGTTAATAGAGAATTAGAAATAATGTAAAGTCCTAAGCTAGATTTTAAACTTATAAAAGATAAAAAATATAATAACCAATTTGGAGGAGTATAAATGGTAGACATTAATAAAATGGATTCTGTAGAAATTTTAAAAAAAAGTTTTGAAAGCTTAAAGCAAGCTAAAATAGAAATAGCTAAAATTTTAAATAAAAAAGTTACAGCTAATTCATGGCAAGTTTTATATGATAATTATATATTAAAAAAAGAAGAAATAACAGATATTAATATGATTGACTCCATTGAAAAATTAAAAAAAAGTTTTATAAATTTAAAAGAAGCAAAAGAAAAAATAGCTAAAATTTTAAATAGAAAAATTACAGCTAATTCATGGCAAATTTTATATGATAAATATGTTACTGAAGATTTATATTTTAAAGATAAGATTTCTAAATATATATTCTTTTTAGTAGTACTTGAAGGAAAACAACAACTTGACCTTTTAGGAATAACTTATAATTACTATCGTGATAAAAAAATTGCAGAAAAATGGCATAAGGAAATGGTAAAGCTTATTCATCCTGATAGATGTAAGCATCCAAAAGCAACTGAAGCTATGCAAGCGTTGGAAAAATTGTATAAAGGGATGATTTAGATGAAAAAATATGCACTTTCTAAAAATTTAATTTCAATTAAGGACTTGCAAGGAAATATAAGAGAAACCGACTATGGAGAATTAAATGATAATTGGTCTACAGCAATACAAAATGCTTGGATTAATGGAGCAAAACTTGATGGGCAAGGTATTATATGGATCAGTAATAAATATTTACACACTTTACTGCGTGTGAATAAAACTTTAGTTAAATATTATCTTGCTACGATTAATAGGTCTGATAGTGAATATATAACTGGTGCAGAATTTATACGTTTACTTTCTACTATTTTTGATTCAGCAACTACTTTTCGTAGAAGAGATTATATAAGGTATTCTGAAAAACTATATCTTTTAATAAGAGACTCAGATAAAGCTGAAGTAATGAGAGCGAGATACTTTGAAGATCTTATTGATAAGAGAAATAAATTAAAAAATCAAAGAATTAAAAAATATAAGATTAAAATAGATGAGTTAACAGGAGTTAATTTAAAAATTCAAACTGCTGAATTTTCTCATATAAGAAGTGTGGCTCTATATCCAGACTTACAACTTGAGCTTGACAATGGGCTTATTATTAATAAAAAGACTCATGAGTTAATAACAGAAAAGGGCATACAAAATGAAGAAGATTTATATAATTTATGTTTAGAAAAAAAATGGAATATTAATTGGTATAACTTTTATAAACAAATGTTTTCATAAAATATAAAAATATTTTAATTTTATCTTTATTGTTACAATAAAAAAGAAATTTACTTTATCGAATGTTTTTTAACTATGATATTTTGGATAGTATCTATAAAAAATGAAAACAAGAAATATTAAAGACTTAATAAAAATATATAAAGTGAGGGAAGTAAAATGGCCGACTACTTAAAAGAAAATAACGGAACAAATCAAAGAGCAGAACTTCACAGGAAAATTTGGGCAATTGCTGATGATGTCAGGGGAGCAGTTGATGGATGGGACTTTAAACAGTATATACTAGGAATTCTTTTTTATAGATTTATATCAGAAAATATGACTGAATTTTTTAATTCAGCTGAACATGAAGCAGGGGATATAGACTTTGATTATGCAAAAATTTCTGATGACGAAGCTGAAATAGATTTTAGACCAAACACAGTGGAAGATAAAGGTTTTTTTATTTTACCAAGTCAACTTTTTGAAAATGTTGTAAAAAATGCCAAGAAAAATGAAAATCTAAATACTGATTTAGCAAATATATTTAAAGCAATTGAAGGAAGTGCCATTGGTTTTGCTTCAGAAGACGATATAAAAGGCTTATTTGAAGATGTTGATACAACCAGTAACCGTTTAGGTGGGACGGTAGCTGAGAAAAACAAAAGATTAACTGATATATTGACAGGAATAGCAGAAATCAATTTTGGAAATTTTAAGAATAATGATATTGATGCATTTGGTGATGCTTACGAATATTTGATTTCAAATTATGCAAGTAATGCAGGTAAATCAGGAGGAGAATTTTTTACTCCACAAACTGTATCAAAGCTTTTGGCAAGGCTTGTTATGGATGGAAAAACAAGTATTAACAAAGTATATGACCCTACATGTGGAAGTGGTTCTTTGCTCCTACAAATGAAAAAACAATTTGATGAACATATTATAGATGAAGGTTTTTTTGGACAAGAAATTAATATGACCAACTTTAACTTAGCTCGTATGAATATGTTCTTACACAATGTAAATTATAATAATTTTTCAATTAAACGAGGAGATACTTTAATTAATCCATTACATAAAGATGAAAAGCCTTTTGATGCAATTGTTTCTAATCCTCCATACTCAATAAAATGGGTAGGAGATGCTGACCCAACTCTTATTAATGATGAGAGATTTGCTCCAGCAGGAAAATTAGCCCCTAAATCTTATGCTGACTATGCTTTTATAATGCACTCACTTAGCTATTTATCAAGCAAAGGACGGGCAGCAATTGTATGTTTTCCTGGAATTTTTTATCGTAAGGGGGCAGAACAAACAATTCGTAAATATTTAGTTGAAAATAACTTTGTTGATTGTGTTATTCAGTTACCAGAGAATTTATTTTTTGGAACATCAATAGCAACTTGTATTTTAGTAATGGCAAAGAATAAAACAGAAAATAAAGTTTTATTTATAGATGCAAGTAAGGAGTTTAAGAAAGAAACAAATAATAATATCTTAGAAGAAAAAAATATAAATGCAATAGTTGAGGAATTTAGAAATAGAACTGATAAAGAATATTTCTCAAGGTATGTAGATAAATCAGAAATTGAAGAGAATGATTATAACTTATCTGTATCAACCTATGTAGAAAAAGAAGATACAAGAGAAATAATTGATATAGTAAAATTAAATAAGGAGATTGAAGAAATTGTTTTAAGAATTGATGAACTAAGAGCTTCTATTAATGAGATAGTAAAGGAGTTAAGCTGATGAAAAATGATATTATTATATATAATACAGAAGATGGAAATAGCAGAGTAGAACTTCATTTACTTGATGGAACAATTTGGCTTAGTCAATTAGAAATAGCAGAACTTTTTCAAACAACAAGACAAAATATAACTAAACATATAAAAGCCATATTTGATGATGGAGAATTGGAAGAAAAAGTGGTATGCAACTATCAGTTGCATACCACTCAACATGGTGCAATAATAGGGAAAACACAAACTAATAAAATAAAATTTTATAACTTAGATATGATATTAGCAATAGGTTATCGTGTTCGTTCACCAAGAGGAATGCAATTTAGAAATTATGCAAGCACAGTTTTAAAAGAGTATTTAATAAAAGGCTTTGCTATGGATGATGAAAGATTAAAAGAAAATGGTGGAGGAAAGTATTTTAAAGAATTACTAGAGCGTATTCGTGATATTCGTTCAAGTGAAAAACTTTTTTATAGACAGGTTTTAGATTTATTTGCAACAAGTATAGATTATAATAAAAATAGTGATGAAGCAAAATATTTTTTTGCAACTGTGCAAAATAAAATGCACTATGCAATCCATCATAATACTGCAAGTGAACTTGTATATAATCGTGTAAATAGTGAAAAGGATTTTATGGGGCTTAAAACTTTTAAAGGGGAACTTCCAACTCTAAAAGAAGCAAAAATAGCAAAAAACTATTTAAGTGAAAAAGAATTAAAAAATTTAAATAATCTAGTTTCTGGTTATTTAGAATTTGCAGAAAGACAAGCTGAAAAAGAAATTGTCATGTATATGAAAGATTGGGTAGAGCATGTTGATAAAATTTTAAAAGCTGTAGGTGAAGATATTTTACAAGGGAATGGTAAAATTACAAATCAAAAAATGATAGAAAAAGTTGAAACTGAATATAAAAAATTCAAGGAAAAAAATTTAACTCAAGTAGAAAGAGATTATTTAGAAGAAATTAAAAATATTGAAAGAATTGCAAAAAAAAATAGCAAGGAAAAATAAAAACTTTAATTCAAAATTAAAGGAGAAAATAAGAATGTCTAAAATAATGGATATAATAAAAAATGAAAAAGTTGAATGGAGAAAGTTGGGGGAAGTTTTAGAAAGTATAACAACAGGGTTAAATCCAAGAAAAAATTTTATTTTAAATGATTCTAATGGAGAATTAACTTCATGGTATATAACTACAAAAGATTATTCACAAAATGAGGAAATAGAATTTATTGAGGGGAAAACTGCAAGAATAACAGAAACTGCAAGGATAAAAATAAATCAAAGAAGCAAACTACAGAAAGGAGATTTATTATTTTCAGCTGTTGGGACAGTTGGGAAAATTGCTTTAGTAAAAAATGACCCTAATAATTTTGATGTGAATGAATCAACATTTGTATTAAAGCCTAAAAGAATAATTATAAATGAAAGATATTTATTACATTATCTAAAAAATAATATATTTCAAAATAATTTAAAAAATAGATTAAAAGGAAGTACATTATCTGGAATTAGAAAGGGTGATTTAGAAAATTTTGAAATTCCAGTCCCTTCAATAGAAACTCAAGAAAAAATTGTAAAAATACTTGACAAATTTACAAATTATGTTACTG
>NZ_JAUMYY010000026.1 GCF_030528405.1 Fusobacterium sp. | reverse complement strand
CTTTCTTTTAGTTTTACAAACATATTTTTTTCTTTTTTTATTTCTTTTCCAAATAATGATTCTGTAAATAATTCAGCTCTTTTCTCTAATTCTTTTTCTTTATACCTATGATAAGAAAAAGTGATTACCAACGAGATAATTGTTGCAATTACAGAAAAAGTAATAAATTTTTTTTGATTCCTACCCATCTAGTCTCCTTTTTATTTGGTTCTCATCTTTTGTTAAAAACTTTTATTGTTCTTCTTTGTTCATTAAAACTGATGCAACATATGCTAATACTATAGATATAATATATAGAAATATCTTAAAGAACGAAATAGATACATATGCCTTAGCCTCACTTGGTATTTTAATAAATATATATACATAAAATATAAGTAAAAAAACTATTTTAGAAAAAATTATATATCTCACATAGTCCTTTTTCTTAGCTATTCCTGAGTATATCATTCCAGCAGCCATTATTAAAAGTAGAATTCCTGAAAACATTAAAGCCATAGAAGCTGTTTTTAATTCTTTTGCAAAACTTGAAAATTCAGATATTCCTTTGAAAAATCCTATAGATGCTTTTCCAAAAAATGGAAGTCTTATCGAAATTACTCCAAAAAATAAAGTATTTATTAGTGATATAGCTCCAGCCAAAATCAACAATAAATTTTCTTTTCCAGAAGGAATAGCATTTTTTACATCTTCTTTTATTATTTTATCTATTTTATTTCCAACCTCTTTTACTCCATCCTTTAACTCTTCTTTGTTTGCTATATTAGATAAAGACTTTAAATCTAAGTTAAAATTGGAAATAGATACAAAAGTTGTAAACTCTCCTTCTTTTAATTTACCGCTTATATCTGTCATCTTTAAAGGTTCTGGAAGCTCTAGTCCTGACTTTTTTAATTCCGAAATCTTTGTTTTTATTGTCCCTGCAGCAACAGATGAAATGCTTTCTTCTGTTTCAGCAGTAGTAGTAACTCCTTCAAAATCTGGAAAACTCAAAAGAAATCTTCCATTCTCCAATTGTCTTGCAATAACTACATAATTAATATCTTTTACCATAGTTATACCCCCTTTTATATTTCTAATTTATTTTTCATTAAACTTTTTTTGAAATCTTTTTTTGCTTGCTCCATCCAAGTTCCTCTAGCTATCATTGCTCTTCCAACTGCTACAAAGTCAAGTAAGTTGTTTTCAACCAGCCAGCTTGCCTGTTTTTCTTTTTTTATACCATATACTCCAATAACTGGAATTTTGACAAATTCTTTTATCTTTGTTCCCATATAGATTATCCAACTTAAAGGGAAATCTTTGGGATAGCAATCTATCTTCACAGCTCTTTTATATTTCTCATCTGCTATTCCACTTGACACATCAAGCAAGTCAACTCCAAATTCTTCTAATTTTTTAGCATTTTCTATACCATCCTCAAGTTCTGGTTCATTTCCTCCCATTCTATATGCTAGAATAAAATTTTCATTAAATAGATGTCTAGTATTTTCGATTAATTTTCGTGAAAAGTATAGTTTTTCTCCGTATTTATCTGTTCTTTTATTAAGAAACCTTGAGTTTAACTGAGATATTAGATAACCATGAGCTCCATGAATTTCAACTCCATCAAATCCAGAAATTTTTGCTCTATAAAAAGCTGCTTCAAAAAGTTTTAGTATCCTATCTAATTTCTCAGTAGTTATCTCATTTAGATTATTTATAAAGCCAACATGATGAAGTTGTATTAAACAAGGCACATCATATTTATGAATTTCTTGAGCAATCTTACTGAGCCCTTCAATAAAGCTATCATCCCAGATTCCTATTTGATTTTCTCTTAGTTTACCACTTTCTTCTACAGCTGAAGCTTCAACTATTATAAGTCCAACTCCACTTTTGGCTATATCACCATACCATTTAACTAAATCATCATTCACATAACCACTTTTATCTATTAAAGAAAATCTTACCATAGGTGGTAACACTATTCTATTTTTTACTCTTATATTCTTTATTCTATATTCTGTAAAAATATTTGTTTTTTGCATTTTTTCCTCTTAATCTTCAAATTAAATAATATAAAATAACTCCTGTGAAACCAGATAAAATAATTAAGATTAAACTACTGACATTGTAATACCAAGCTGCTATAAAAACTCCAACAAGAATTAAATAAGATTTTATATCTACAAAATTTTCACTTACAAAAAGTGAAAATGCTGCTCCTAATATTAATCCTACAACAACTATTTTTAAAGCTTCTAGAGTCCTTCTAACTATAAGTAAATCACTAAACTTTTTTAAAAATATTATTATAGCTATAATTATTAGAAAGGAGGGAACAACTACTCCTATTGTAGCTAATGTCGATCCTAAAGTTCCTCCAACTTTATAACCTACATGTGTAGCTAAGTTTATTGAAATTGGTCCTGGTGTAATTTGCGAAAGGGCAACTATTTCTGTAAATTCAGAAAAAGATAACCAAGCATATCTCTCTATTACATCTTTTTGTATCAAAGCTAATACTGCGTAGCCTCCTCCAAAACTAAATAGACCTATTTTAAAAAAAACATAAAATAACTCTATATACAACATCATCTATCAACTTCTTCTTTCATTTTCCTTTTATCTAAATACAAATAATAAAGATTCCCTAAAATCATAGTTGTAATTATTATATATATAGGGGATATATTAGTATATTTTATTATCATCGCTACAGTTAAAGATATTAAAAAGTTCTTTAAATTTACCTTTGAAGACCTTGCTATCCTTAAAACAGCTGTCAATATTAGTGCCACTACAGCTGGTTTTAGCCCTTTAAAAAAAGCTATAAATATTTCTGTATTTCTATATATCATAAGAAATTTACTCAATAGTAAAACTATTAAAAAAGAAGGCAATATAGAGCCTAAAACTCCTGCTAACATTCCACTAAAACCTGCTATTTTATAGCCTGTTATAATTGAAATATTCACTGCCAATACTCCAGGAACAGACTGAGCTATAACCATACCTTCTAAAAACTCATCTTGTGTCAACCATTTCTTTTTATTAACAATTTCATCTTCAATAAGTGAGAGCATGGCATAGCCTCCACCTATTGTAAAGGCACCTATTTTTGAAAACACAACAAATACTTTAAATACTAAATTAGTTTTATTTTTCATTTTTATCTATCTCACTATTTACGAATTTTAAAATTTCATATGCTAATTCTATTTTAGATTTATTATTTATTTCAAAGGAACTCTCATCTCTTTTTATAATTTCTATACTGTTTTCATCTCGAGTCATTGTTGATGCATCATTTGCAATTATCAAATCCAAATTTTTCTTTTTTAATTTTTTTATCGCATTTTCTCTTATATCGTTAGTTTCTGCTGCAAAGCCTACCAAATATTGATTGACTTTTATTTTTCCCATTTCTAATAAAATATCTGGATTTCTTACAAATTCTATTAATAAATTTCCTTCTGCTTTCTTTATTTTTTCTTTTTTATATTCTTTAGGCCTATAGTCTGCAACTGCTGCACAAGATATGAAAATATTTGTTTTTTCAAATTCTTTTTTTATTTCATTAAACATCTCTTGAGCTGAATTGACTTTTGAGTATTTTACTAAGCCACTTGGGACCTTTAAATCTGTAGGTCCACTTACAAGTGTAACTTCTGCTCCTAAATCTATAGCTGCCTGAGCTAAGGAATATCCCATTTTTCCACTTGAGTTATTAGTTAAATATCTTATAGGATCTATCTCTTCTCTTGTTCTACCACTGCTTATTAATATTTTTCTTCCCTTTAATAAATTGGAATCTATTAATATATTAGAATATAAGAGATATCTTTCTATTTCATCTACTATCTCTTCTTCTTCCTTCAATCTCCCTTTAGCTATGTAATTACAAGCTAAAAGTCCTTCATCCACATCTATAAATCTATATCCATATTTTTTTAATTTCTCTATATTTTCATGCAAAATAGGATTTTCATACATTTTTACATTCATAGCCAATGCAAAAAATATTGGCTTTTGTGTTGCTGATATTACAGTTGTTAACATATCGTCTGCTATTCCATTTGCTATCTTGCCAACTATATTATAAGTTGTGGGAACTATTAATACTAAATCTGCCCAGTCTGATAAAGAAATATGTTCAACTTCATAGTGTGGTTTATCATCCCACATGTCTATATACACTCTATTCCTTGACAAAGTTTCAAGTGTCAGTGCAGAAATGATATTAGTAGCATTTTTTGTCATGATGACCTTCACATTATATCCTCTTTTTTTTAATAGTGATATTATATTAGCTGATTTATATGCTGCTATTCCTCCTGTTACACCTATCAATATGTTCTTCATATCTTTCACCTATTTCATTCTTCTAATTTAGAGTCAATTGTTAAAATTCGTCTTTCTTTGTAATATTCATCTCTTTTGGCCTTATGCTCTTCTATCTGAGGATAAGTGAAATTATATATCTTTAAAGAACTAAAATCAAAATTATCTATATCATCCATAAACTCTAATCCTAATTCAGAAAATATATTTAAAAGTTTCCTAGAGGAATATACTTTAGATATCTTATCCCCTCTATTTATAAGGGCTGCTGTTTCCCAATCAAATTTTCCAGACTTATAGGCTAAAAATTTCTTTTTTGCTTCTTCAACATTCTTTACTTCATTCAATAAAGAATAAAATTTTACCTCTGTCAAATCATCAATATATATTATTTCATTTTTCAATAAAATATCTAAAACCTCTGAGTATTTAGCTCCTATATAGAACTTTGAAGTCTCTAACTTATATCGATAATATTTTTTCTCTGGATTTAAACCAAATGAAGATAATATTTTAAAATACCGGACAGCCTTTTCTTGATTTTCTTTTATATTTCTTTCAATTATAGAAAATTGTTTAGTCGAAACTTTACTATTTGCCTTTTCAAGCTCTGATATTAAATTAGAAATCTCATTTTCTTTTACTTCTAATTTCTTTTCTAATTCTTCTACTTTTTTTTGATATCCTTTTTCCTTTTCCTTACCAAATAAAGAAGAAAATACTCCCATTAAAAATCCCTCCTAATTTAAACAATTTTTTAAAATTATACCATTATTTTACTAAATAAAACAATTATTTTTTATAGAACATCTTATCCTTAAATTTATACATCGAATATGTCCATTGAATTAAATAAAAAATAGAAAATATAAATAACTTCAATATAAAATTTGAAAAGTACGATGAAACATAAATAGCCACTCCACTTTTAACTATAATACGAAAAAGCATATATAGGATATTTTTTATATCTAAGCTGACATAAATTTTGTTATATACAAAAAATAATAATATAAAATTAACTCCTGATGATATTGCGGTTGCTAAAGCCAAGCCTCTATGCTCTAAACTCCTTATTAAAAGAAAGTTTAAGAAAATATTTATCAATATTGCAACTATTGAGTATTTTGCTGGTCTTTTATTATCACCAAAAGCATAGTAAGCTTTACTTATCAGTTGTACTCCTACATAAAAAATTAGTCCTAAGGCATAAAAAAACAATGCTTCAGCAGTAATTCTAACTGCCTCTTCATTAAATTTTCCATAAGAAAATATCAGTCTTATTATTTCTTCAGAATAAAAAGTTAATACAAATAAACTTGGTATTATTAAAAAATTTAAAAAATTTAAAGACCTTGCTAAAATTTGTGCTACTTCAGTTTTTCTTTTTTTAGTCACTGCCTTAGATAAACCTGGAAAAACCACATTTGATATTGTTACACCAAAAACTCCTACAGGTAATAGATAAATACGACTGGCATTTTCAAGTGCTGTTATTGTTCCTAATAACAAAAATGAAGCAAAGAACTGATCTACAACCGAATTTACTTGTCTAGCAAATACTCCAACCAGCATCGGCATAAGTTTTAGTCCCAATTTTTTTAAATAAACATCTTTAAAATTTATCTTAAAAATATATTTTTTCATAATAAATATAAAGGGAATAAAGACTATTATGAACTGTAAAAAACCTCCAATTAAAACACCATATGCAAGTGCATCCACATCAAAAAATTTCGTCAAATACATAGCTGACAATATTATTGATAAATTAAAAAAAATTGCAGTTGAAGCAGGTATTACAAAATATCCAAAATTATTTAATATGGAACCTATCATTCCTGAAAGAGAAATAAATAAAAAATAAAACGACATTAATTTTAAAAGTTTGGATGTAAGTAGTTTCATATCCTCATTAAATCCTACTACTATAAGCCCTATTATCTGTTCAGAAAATATTATCATTATAATGCTCACAACTAAACTAAATAAAAAAGTCATATTAAGGACAGTAAAAATATATTCTGTTGATTTTTCTTCGCCCTCTTCATTTTTTTTTCTATGATAAAGTGGAATGAAAGTATTTCCTAAAGCTCCTTCTCCTAAAAGTTGTCTAAAAAAATTGCTTATTTTAAAAGCACTATAATAAGCATCTGTTAAGCCTGATGAACCAAAAAAATAGGCTACTAGAGTCCCCCTTAAAAGACCCAGTATCCTACTTATCATTGTAATTATCATTGTATTTATAGACTTTTTTAACATTTTCTTATCTCTCCATTAAAAATAGATATTTTACCATCCTTATACAACTCAAGTATTGCTAGAAATATATAAATTAAATGCAATCTATTTTCTGCACTTTTAAACAAAGAGTCCATAACTCTATTTTCAAAATAAACTTTTATTAATATATCATCCATAACATCTTTTATATCATACTGTTTATTTAAATTCAACTCTAAAACATCACTGAATTGAGTCTCTTCATAATGTTTAACATAAGCTCTATATATATCCTCTGTTGTTAAAAAAGATAAGTCATATTCCCTAGAAATTTTTTTTATTTCTCTCCTAGCCTCTCCTCTTGAATATGATATATTAAATTCGTTTTCAAGTGCCGAAATTTTAGGCGATATCTCCTTAAATAGTTTATACTCTTCTAACTTTCTCTTTAATTCTTTTTCTTTTTCCTTATCTTTATCTAAATTCAATAAATTTAAAGTTTTTATCTCCAAAAGTTCTGAAGCTGTTATTATAAATTCTGCTTTTATCTCGATATCTTCTCTTTCTGAAAGACGTAAAACCTCTAAATACTCATCTATAAGTTGAGATATACTTATTTCAGATATTTTCATTTTTTTCTTATCAATTAAATTTAAAAGTAGATCAAGTGGTCCTTCAAAATTATCTAATTTCAATAGAACTTCCATATTTCATCTCTCTTTTATGCTTTCTCCATTTATTAACATCATTTGCTATTGTTTCTTTTAATTCTTCAACTGAATTAAATTTTCTTTCTTCTCTCATAAACTCAACAATTTGAATGTATATTTTTTTCCCATAGATATCTTCATCAAAATCTAATATATGTACTTCCAAGCTTATCTCTCCAGCTTTAAGTGTTGGATTGCAACCTATGTTTACAGCTCCATACATAAGTTCTGAGTTTTTGTCTCCTATTTGTAAATAAGCTCCATAGATTCCAAAAGGTGGAAAAAGTCTATTACTCATATTTATATTAGCTGTTGGAAAACCAAGCTCTCTAGCTATTTTCCTTCCGTGCACAACCTCACCAATAACTAGCATTGGATGACCTAAAAATTTTACAGCTCCTTTAAAATCTGATTCCACAATTTTTTTTCTAATTAAAGAAGAACTAACTATCTGATTATCCACCATCACAGGTTCAACCTCAATAACTTCTATCCCATGAGAATTAGCTAGTTTTTTTAAATCTCCTACTTTTCCTACTCCACCTTTTCCAAAGCTAAAATTAAATCCCACAAATATTTCTTTGACTTTCAATTTATTCTTTAATATCTCAACAAATTCAAGTGGGCTATATTCCAAAAATCCATTTTCTAAACTTTGTAAGACTACACAATCAACTCCCAAAGCTTCTAATAAATAAAGTTTTTCTTCATTAGTATTGATATGGCTAAATTTCTTATCTCTATGCAAAATTTCCATAGGATGATTCGCAAAAGTAAAAACTACAGATTTTTTATTATCTTTCTTTGCTTTTTTTACAGTTTCTCTTATCAATTTTTTATGTCCACAATGTACTCCATCAAAGTTTCCTATAGCTACATAGGTATCCTCAAATTCAACCTTAGATGTTAATATATCATCTATAACTATCATTTATGCTTCTCCTAACTATTAGTTATTTTATTTCTTCTAATAAAGAATTATAAATTTCTTCTATTCTTCTAAATCTATTCCTGATTCCCGATTTAGATATTTTTATCATATCTGCTAGTTCTTGTAAAGAACTTTCTGGATTATTTAATCTTAAAAATGCAGCTTCCTCTAAAACAGGAGTTAAATTGTTAAGCCCTATTTTTTCTCCTATGTATTTTATCATTTTTATTTGACTATTTCCAGTATTTAAAGTTTTTGTTTCATTAGCAACTTCCCAATTCATTTCTCTTATTGTTTTATTTTTTAAATTTTTAATAATGGTAGTTTCTTCATAATCAAAAAAGTGTTGAATCCCATCCATAAGAACCAAGATATCCATTATGTCTTCTGAATTTCTAAAATAAACTAAAATTTTATTTTTTTTCTTGGTTTTAAAAACCTTTTTCTTTTTTGCATAAAGTAAGTTATAGACTTTGTCTGCTAAAATTTGATTATCTAAAAACAAATCTAAAGAATACTCTTTTTTAGGATTTTTTATGTAACCACAACTTATAAAAATACCTCTTATATAACCCTTAAAAATTTCTTCATTTTGTAATATATCCAAATACGAAAACTTTAAACTATCTATAAATTCTTTTATTCCCCTCTGGGGATATACTGTAATTGTATAAACATTATGCTCCACAAATTTTTTTGAAATAGAGTATTTTATTCCAATCTTTAAAGAACAAACATTTTTTATAAGAGAATAAAGCCTTTTTGCAAAAGTAGAATTTTCCATTTTTATCTCTATCATATTCTCAAAAATAGCATTCTTACTTTCAAGCATTCCAAATATTTCAGCTAAACTTTCTAACTTAGTAAGTGGCAATTTTTTCGTAATTTCCAATTTCACATTTGAACTATATGACACTATTTCTCCTTTTTTATTTAGTTTCTGCCCAATTCTTTCCACAATTTATATTTATTTCTAAATCAACATCTTCTAGTACAACCGTTTTTCTCATTATTTCTGATAAAGCTTCAGAGTATTTTTTTATAGCTTCTTCCTTAACTTCAAAAATAAGCTCATCATGAACCTGTAGAAGAAGCTTAATATCTTCTTTATCTTTTAACAATTCATATATTTTTATCATTACCTTTTTTAAAATTTCAGCCGCAGTACCTTGTATAACAGTATTAATTGCCATTCTTTCAGCCTGAGATTTTATATTTTTATTTTTAGAACTTATTCCATTTATAAATCTTTTCCTTCCAAATAAAGTCTTTACAAAACCATTTTCTTCCGCAAATTCAATTATCTCTTTTTCAAAAGAAGGTATTCTTGGATATTGTTCAAAGTATTTATTTATATATTCAGATGCATCTTTCACAGGTATTTTTAATTCTCTTGAAAGTCCAAATGCTGTTTTCCCATAAATTATACTAAAGTTAATAATTTTAGCTATTATTCTTTGCTCTCTACTAACAATATCATCTTCTGATAGAGAAAAAATCTTTTTAGCTGTTAAGTTATGTAAATCCTTCTTTTCGCTGTAGGCTTTAACTAAATTTTCATCTTTCGATAGGGAAGTCAAAACCCTAAGTTCAACCTGTGAATAATCTATACTCATAAGTCTATTTCCTTCACTTGAAACAAAACCTTCACGTATTTTTATACCATCTTCTGTTTTTACGGGAATATTTTGTAAATTTGGTTCAGATGAAGAAAGTCGCCCAGTTACTGTACCAATCTGATTAAAAGTAGTATGTATTCTAGAGTTCCCATCAACCATGGAAGGCAATGTATCAACATAGGTATTTTTTAATTTATTTAATTTTCTATATTCAAGTATTAATTTGGCTATATCAAAACCCATATACTCAAGATCTTCTAAAACACTTACATCTGTTGAAAAACCTGTCTTAGTTTTCTTACCACTAGGAAGATTCATCTTTTCAAATAAGATTTCTCCAAGTTGCTTAGGAGAATTAACATTAAATATTTCTCCTGCTTCTTGATAAATTAATTTTTCTATTTTAGAAAGCTCAAGTTCAAGTTCTAAAGAATAATTTTTAAAATATTCTACATCGATTTTTATTCCATTTTTTTCCATATAAGAAAGCACCTGTATAAGAGGCATCTCTATTTCATTTAATACTGTTTTTAAATCATTTTTTTCTATTAGATACTCAATTTCCTCATAGACAAAAAGCAGACCTAAGGAAATCTTTGATAGGTATAGTCCATATTCTTGACTTGATAAAGTTCTTGCCGCTTGTTTTCCAAAAAGACTTTTAAAATCTTTTATTTCTATATTTGAATACTCAGAAATAGGCATTAGTGGATCTACTTTTGTTTGAGAACTTATTAAATGATAAGCTATCATTAAATCTATATAAATATTTTTGAACTCAAAATTCAAATTTAAAATATTTTTTAGATTATAAAAAACAAAATTTATATTTAAATTTTTTAAAAATTCTGCTAAAATTTCAAAATCTATATTCTTACTTAAAAGACCTTCATGAAATAAAGGAAAATAAAAATCTCTGTCCTCTGTACTTAAAGCAATTCCAGTCTCTTCAAAATATATACTTGCTATTTTATTTTCATACTTTTCAAAATATTTTTTTTCATTTTTTAATATTTCTTCATCATCAATTAAAATAAAATCTCTATCTTTTAATTTTATCTGCATTTCTTTTTTAAAACTTTTCTTAATATCAGATTCATTTTCTGAACTAGTATCCATTGCATTTTGACTAAGATCTTCAAATAATTTTTTTTGATTTTCTTCAGGTTCCAAATTCATTTTTTTTATAAATAACTTAAAATCCAACTCTTTAAACAATTTATAAAGTTTTTCACTATCCATTTTAAAGTTTAATTCTTCTTCTTTTAAGTCCAAATTTAAATCAGTAAATATTTTGGCAAGTTCTCTGCTCATAAAAGCTAAGTCCTTTTCATTAATTATATTTTTTACAAGAGAGGGACCTATTCCATCTATATTCTTTAAATCTTCTATATTTTCATAAATTTTCTCAAGACTATCATACTTAGAAAGTATAGCTAAAGCTTTTTTCTCTCCAATTTTCGTAACCCCTGGGATATCATCACTCTTATCTCCTATAAGTCCAAATAAATCTGGAATTTTATCTGGACTGACCCCTAAATAATTAATTACATCTTTTTCATCTTTTAAAACTCCAAATTTTTCTCCTTCATTTCCTTTTCCTAATAAAGCTATATTTATGTTTTCACTAACTAATTGAGACAAATCTTTATCACCAGTTATTATATATGTTTCTATATCCCTTTCAGATAATTTTTTGGCTAAAGAACCTAAAATATCATCAGCTTCATATCCTTCTAATTTATATCTCTTTATATTAAAACAATCTAAAAGCTCTTCTATCCTAGGGATTTGTAAAATTAAATCCTCGGGAGCAGATTGTCTTTGTGACTTATAATCAGCATAAATTTCTGTTCTTTTCAGAGAAGATCTTTTTACATCAAAGGCTGCTGCTATATAATCTGGTTCAAATTCCTTTAAAATACTCATAAAAGTATTCATAAAACCATAGACAGCTCCAGTGGGTTCATTTTTCGTCCTAAAGTTCATATTTGCAAAATACGCCCTATACATTATGGCACTAACATCTAAAAGAACAGCTTTTTTCATTTTTTCCTCCAAATAAATAATATACTTATTAATTATATCATATATTTCTTTTTTTAATTATTTTAATTTATCATAAATTTTAAAACTTATTTGTAATAATAGAAGTCTAATACTAAGTAATCAAATAATAAAATTATTTTATAACATTTAAGTCTATTATAAATTACAAGTAAATTTTATTGAAATAAAATAGAAACTTATGAAAAATAAATTCGTTTTTCATATAAAAATATGATATAATATTTTATTAAATTTTTATTTTATTTTTTAGAAGTGGAGGAAAATGTGAAAAAGGCATCAATTATTACTTATGGATGTCAGATGAACGTAAATGAAAGTGCAAAAATTAAAAAAATTTTTCAAAATTTAGGATATACAGTCACTGATAATATAGAAGATTCTGACGCAATTTTTTTGAACACATGTACAGTCAGAGAAGGAGCTGCCACTCAAATTTTTGGGAAGCTAGGAGAACTCAAACATTTAAAAGAAAAAAAAGGCACCATTATAGGTGTTACTGGTTGCTTTGCTCAAGAGCAAGGTAAAGAACTTATAAAGAAATTCCCTATTATAGATATAGTTATGGGAAATCAAAATATAGGAAGAATTCCTCAAGCAATAGAAAAAATTGAAAATAATGAAGGTTGTCATGAAGTCTACACTGATAATGAAGACGAATTACCTCCAAGATTGGATGCTGAATTTGAATCAGATCAAACAGCTTCTATTTCAATAACTTATGGTTGTAATAACTTCTGTACTTTTTGTATAGTTCCTTATGTTAGAGGTAGGGAACGTTCTGTTCCTTTAAAAGAAATAGTACAAGATGTTGAACACTATGTAAAAAAAGGTGCTAAAGAAATTGTGCTATTGGGGCAAAATGTTAATTCATATGGAAAAGATTTTAAAAATGGAGATAATTTTGCTAAATTGCTTGATGAAATATGTAAAATTGAGGGAGATTTTTTACTTAGATTTGTATCTCCTCATCCAAGAGATTTCACAGATGATGTAATTGATGTAATTGCAAAAAACTCAAAAATAGCAAGATGTTTACATCTACCTTTACAATCAGGTTCAACTAAAATTCTAAGGAAGATGAATAGAGGTTACACAAAAGAAAAATATATTGCTCTTGCACAAAAAATTAAAAATAAAATTCCAGATGTTGCCCTTACTGCTGATATAATTGTAGGCTTTCCTGGAGAAACAGAAGAAGATTTTTTAGATACAATTGATGTCGTAAAAAAAATTAGTTTTGATAATTCATTTATGTTTATGTATTCCATCAGAAAGGGAACTAAAGCTGCTACTATGGAAGATCAAATTAATGAAGATATTAAGAAAGAAAGATTACAAAGACTTATAGAAGTTCAAAATGAATGCTCTTTTAATGAAAGTAAAACCTATAAGGACAAAATTGTGAGAGTCCTAGTTGAAGGACCAAGCAAAAAAAATAAAGAGGTTCTTTCTGGAAGAACTTCTACAAACAAAGTCGTTCTTTTTAAAGGAGATTTATCTTTAAAGGGGCAGTTTGTTAATGTTAAAATTAATGAATGTAAAACTTGGACGCTTTATGGAGATATTGTTTAATTTTTACTTAATGAAAAGAGGATTATAACTATGAATATCTTAGAAAAATTTCTTTTAAAAGATTTATTAGAAATTGCAAAGAATTTAGAACTTAGCATACCTAACAATATAAAGAAAAATGAGCTTAAAGACTTAATAGATAAATATTTCGAAGAAAACCAAACTCTACTTGCAAACGGTGTTTTAGATATAATTGCAGATGGTTATGGCTTTTTAAGAAATACAAGTGTTGAAAAAGATATCTATATTTCTTCATCTCAAATTAGAAAATTCAAACTTAGGAAAAATGATATTATTTTAGGGGAAGTTAGAAAACCTGTAGCTGATGAAAAAAATTATGCAATTATAAAAATTTTAAAAGTAAACGACTTTAGCCTTGATAGAGCTGAGATGAGAGTTCCTTTTGAAGAGCTTATTCCCACTTATCCTACGCAAAAATTAATTCTTGGAAAAGATAAAAATAATATAACTGGAAGAATTTTAGACTTGATTTGCCCTATAGGAATGGGGCAGAGAGCACTTATTATAGCTCCTCCAAAGGCAGGAAAAACAACATTTATAAGTACAATTGCAAATTCATTAATAAAAGATAACAAAAATTGTGAAGTTTGGATTTTACTTATAGATGAAAGACCTGAAGAAGTAACAGATATAAAAGAGAATGTGAGTGGTGCTCAAGTATTCTCTTCAACATTTGATGATGATCCAAAAAATCATATAAAAGTTACTGAAGATATAATTGAAAGTGCTAAAACAAAAGTTGAAAATGGAGAAAATATAATAATTTTATTAGATTCTTTAACTAGATTAGCCAGAGCTTATAATATTGTAATCCCGTCAAGTGGGAAACTTTTATCAGGTGGTATAGATCCACATGCTCTTTATCATCCTAAGAATTTTTTTGGTGCAGCCAGAAATATAAAAAATGGTGGTAGCCTTACTATTATTGCAACTATTTTAGTTGATACAGGTAGTAAAATGGATGAGGTTATTTATGAAGAGTTTAAGTCTACAGGAAATTGTGATATTCACTTAGATAGAAATCTTGCTGAACTTCGAATTTTTCCTGCAATTAATATTGAAAAGTCTGGCACTAGAAAAGAAGAGTTGCTTTTAGAAAAATCAAATATTGAAAAGATTTGGAAATTAAGAAGATATTTAGCAGGATTGGAAAATAAATCTACAGCCACACTATCTTTAATCAAACTTATAAAAGCAAGTAAAAATAATCAAGAGTTACTAGATACTTATAAAATATGAGGTTACTTATGAAAAAAATTATACCAAAATTTTTTATTTGTTCTCTTGTTTTAACTATAGCCGTACTATCAGCTAGGTTATATAAAATAAGCAATACTGAAGTTCTTAATACTTCGACTTTCACTGACTATTTTCAACTAGACGAATCAGATAATGGTGGATTAGAAATAGTTTTAGATAGTTTTACAACATTAAAAAAAGAATATGATTTTACTGAAAAAATAGTAAAAGATATCCAAAAAGTTGAAATCATAAAGTATAAAGTTGCTGCAGGAGATAGCTTACAGAAGATTGCAAATAAATTCAATATATCTGTTGATACAATAAAAATCAATAATAAAAATGCCAGAACAGGAAAACTAAAAGTGGGAGATAATTTTACTTTCCCTTCTCAAGATGGCTTCTATTATAAAATTAAGAAAAATGATACTATTTCTAAAATTTCTAAATTATATGATGTTAAAGCGGCTGACATTATCAGCTTTAACGATATAGACCCTAAAAAATTAAAAGCTGGGGCAAATATTTTTTTAAAAGATGTTAATTATAAAAAATTTATGCAAATTGAGCAAAATTTAAATAAAGCTCCAGTAAAAACAAAAACCAGTGGTACAAAAAAAGCTTCTTCTGGCAGTTCTTCTCCTTCTGGTTCAGGCTCTTCAGGATTTGCTTACCCAGTTAAATTTTCTGGAGTAGCAAGCCCTTTTGGAAATAGATTTCATCCAGTTTTAAAAAAATATATTTTGCATACTGGAGTTGACTTCGTTGCTAAATATATACCTCTTAGAGCTGCCAAAGATGGAGTCGTTTCCTTTACAGGAAATATGAGTGGTTATGGTAAAATTATCATCATAAAACATAGTGATGGTTATGAAACAAGATATGCTCATTTAAGTGTTATTTCTACTAAAGTTGGGGAATATGTTAATAAAGGAGATTTAATTGGAAAAACTGGTGCCTCTGGTAGAGTTACTGGACCTCATCTTCATTTTGAAATAAGAAAAGATGGTGTCCCAAAAAATCCAATGAAATATTTATAAATTTTTAACCTTAAAGCTACTGTACAAAAATTATGTGTAGTAGTTTTTTTATGACTTAGATCTAAGGGGTATCTTATGAAAAGAAAAACAAAAACAATTTATATAAACAATTTAAAGATGGGTGGAGAAAATAAAATTATAATTCAATCCATGACAAATACTAATACAGCTGATATCTCAGCGACTGTAAATCAAATTAAACAATTAGAAGAAGCTGGTTGTGATTTAGTTAGATTTACTGTTAATAGCATTAAAGCAGCAGAAGCTATAAAAGAAATAAAAAAAGAAGTTTCCATACCTTTAGTAGCAGATATACATTTTGATTATAGATTAGCTCTACTTGCAATTGAAAATGGTATAGATAAACTTAGAATAAATCCAGGAAATATAGGTTCCGATGAAAATGTAAAAAGAGTTGTCCTTGCTGCTAAAGAAAGAAAGATTCCAATTAGAATTGGAGTTAATTCTGGCTCAATAGAAAAAGAAATCTTAGAAAAATATGGAAAACCTTGTACAGCTGCTTTAGTTGAAAGCGCCATGTACCATGTGAAACTCTTAGAAAAATTTGATTTTTTTGATATTGTAATTTCTCTAAAATCAAGCAATGTCAAAATGATGATAGAAGCTTATAGGAAAATTGCTAAATTAACCGACTATCCTTTACACTTGGGTGTAACTGAAGCTGGAACGAAATTTCAAGGTAGTATAAAGTCAGCAATTGGAATCGGCTCATTGCTAGTTGATGGTATTGGTGACACTATTAGAGTTTCCTTAACAGAAAATCCAGTTGAAGAAATTAAAGTTGCTAAAGAAATTTTAAAAGTTTTGGACTTATCTGATGAAGGAGTAGAAATAATTTCATGCCCTACTTGTGGAAGAACAGAGATAAACTTAATTGAGCTGGCTAAACAAGTTGAAAAAGAGTTTGAAAATGAAAAGAAAAAGTTTTCCATTGCTGTTATGGGTTGTGTCGTTAATGGACCAGGTGAAGCAAAAGAAGCTGATTATGGTATAGCAGCTGGTCGAGGTACAGGAATACTTTTTAAAAAAGGAAAAATTATAAAAAAAGTTGCTGAAAATAAATTATTAGAAGAATTAAAAAACTTAATTAAAGAAGATTTAAATAAATTATTTTAATTATGAAGCCCTAATTTTTAATAAATGATAAACTTTTTTTTAAACTTTAAAGTCTAAATAATATAATACATACTTGGAGAGATGATATGGATTTTGATAATTTATTTGAGGAATATTTTGATAAGGTGTATTATAAAGTCTTAAGTATCGTTAAGAACAGTGATGATGCTGAAGATATTTCTCAAGAAGTCTTTATGAGCGTATATAAAAATCTTAATAAATTTAGAGAGGAAAGTAATATCTATACTTGGATATACAGAATTGCGATAAATAAAACCTATGATTTCTTTAAAAAGAAAAAAAATGAATTAGAAATTAATGAAGAAGTTTTATTAATAGCAGATGAGTTTAATTCGGATACAAACATTTTGTTGCAGGAAAAATTAAATTTAATTTCTGAAAAAGAAAGGGAAATTATAATTTTAAAAGATATCTATGGATATAAATTAAAAGAAATAGCAGATATGAAAAATATTAATCTATCCACTGTAAAATCTATTTATTATAAAGCACTCAAGGATATGGGAGGAGAATAGTTATATGTCACCAAAAGAAAGAGTCAGAGCTAACATATATAAAAGCTTATTAGAAGAAGAAAAGAGAAGAAATAAAAGAATGTCTATGTTTTCTGTTGGATTATTTTTTGTAGGAGTAGTTACTATGTCTACATACAATAGCCTAGTTAAATCTATTTCAAACAATAACAGCCCTTATAACAGCACTATTATGTTAAGTAAAGATAGTGAAGATGCATTATTAACTAGTATGTATGACAATAATAGTATAATCAACAAAAAAATGATAGACTTAAATCCTGATGAATTATTTACTTTAGATACACAAATATAATGGGGGAAATATAGGTATGAAAAAAATTTTAATAACTTTATTTTTTGTTATTTCGTCGTTAACTTTTTCTGATGATTTAGGTCTTGGAATAATAAATGCCAGTGATTTAAAAGCTGTTGGAGTAAAAGAGGAAAACATTAAAAAAGCTAAAGAGCTTATGAATGAAGTTGCTAGTAGCTATAGATTAAAAACTTTAGAAATAGAACAACTACAATTACAAATCAATAAATATGTTTTAGAAGGTCCAGAAAAATATTTAAATGAAATTGATCAAATATTTGATAAAATTGGAAGCATTGAAGCTGCTATTTCAAAAGAAAGAATTAGAAGCCAAATAAAAATTCAAAAATTGATAACTCAAGAACAATATGTTAAAGCTAGAGAAATAGCAGTTAAAAGATTAAATGGAATAAAATAAATTATAAAAAATAGTTTATTGATGAAAAATTAAAATTATGGTATAATTAGGCTCGTAAGCTTTATAAATACCATATTTTTTTATTTATAAAACAATACTAGAATAATTTAGTTTTTTTTAAAATAATTTTATAATTTGGGAGGAGTTTTTTATGTTAGCAAAAAACAGATGGCTTATTTTAATATCATGTATTATTATCAATTTAAGTTTAGGTGCTGGATATGCTTGGAGCGTCTTTCAAGGTCCTTTAATTGAAAAATTTTCTTGGACAACAGCTCAAGCTTCTTTAGCATTTAGTATTTCCTTTGCAATGGTACCTATAGGAATGATTATTTTTGGAAAAATTCAAGATGAAAAGGGACCTAAATGGGTTACTTTTGGTGGAGGATTAATGTTTGGTTTCGGAATGATTTTGACATCATTTACAAACAGTCTTTTCATGCTTTATTTATCTTATGGTTTAATATTAGGTTTTGGTATTGGTATGGCGTATGGTTGTACTACTTCAACTACAGTTAAATGGTTTCCTGATAAAAAAGGACTTGCTGGAGGATTAACAGCTGCTGGATTTGGTTCTGGAGCTGTCTTATTTGCACCTCTTGCTAAATCTCTTATTTCAACTCATGGAGTTTTATTAACATTTAGATATTTAGGTATAGGACTACTTATAACTATTTGCCTTTCTTCTCTTATTCTTAGTGCTCCAGAAAAAAAAGCTACAGTTATTGCTCAAGATGATAAAGTTAATAAAAAGTCAAATGAAATGATAAAAACTGCTGTATTTTGGGGACTATGGACAGCTTATATTTTTGGATGTGTTTCTGGTTTAATGATTATAGGTCATGCTGCTCCTATAGCAAAAGAATTTTTAAATATAGAAAAACTTGCTACTTTAGTTGTTATGTTAGTAGCTCTTAGCAATACTTTTGGTCGAATTATTTGGGGCTTTGTTTCTGATAAAGTTGGAAGATATAAAGCAGTTATTCTTATGTTTTTAACATCTTCAATAGGGCTTGTACTACTTCGTTTTAAAATAGATCCCAAGATTGCTATTTTAGGTATAATGTTTATCGCCCTTTGTTTCGGAGGTTTCCTTGGTACCTTTCCAGGAATTACTGCTGAAAATTGGGGTCCATTATACAATGGTAGTAATTATGGAGTAATGTTCACTGCCTATGGTATCGCAGCTGTTGTAGGACCTCGTCTTGCTGCAACTATAAAAGAAGCAAATAACGGAGATTACAGCAATGCATTTTTAATCTCTATTGCACTTAACATAATTGGTATGATTTTAATTTTAATTCTTGAAAGAAGAAAAAAATCTAAAATTTAAATTAAATATTTTTTCAAGAATATTCAGTCAAAAATTTACTGTTAATTATCAAAATTTACTAACATATAATTTTTTATATTACACTTTATTTTACAGCTTTAAAAATTTATTTTACTCATATTTTTTATCTTGCAATATTTTGTTAAATATGTTAAAATTATCCGTGATATCAGAAAATTTTAGGAAGGTGAAAATATGAAAAAAGATATACATCCTGAGTTTCATGTAGTTGTATTTGAAGATATGGCTGGAAATAAATTCTTAACTAGATCTACAAAAACTTCTAAAGATACTACTACTTATGAAGGAGTAGAATACCCAGTAATTAAAATAGCAGTAAGCTCTGCTTCTCACCCATTTTATACAGGTGAACAAAGATTTGTTGACACAGCTGGTAGAGTTGATAAATTCAATAAAAAGTTCAATTTGGGTAAAAAATAGTAAAATCAGAAAAACAGGATTGAACAGTCCTGTTTTTTTATGAAAAATAATTTGAAAATTTATAAATATATAGGAGGAAATTATTTATGGCAGTAATAGAAATTAATCACCCATTAATAGAGCATAAAATGACTATGCTGAGATCTGTTGATACAGACACTAAGTCATTTAGAGAAAATTTAAATGAAATTGCTAAGCTTATGACCTATGAAGCGACTAAAAATTTAAAACTTGAAAATACTGAAGTAACTACGCCACTTATGAAAACTATAGGCTATACTTTGCATGATAAATTGGCTATAGTTCCAATACTTCGAGCTGGACTTGGAATGGTAGATGGTATTTTAGACCTTGTTCCTACTGCAAAAGTTGGTCATATAGGTGTATACAGAAATGAAGAAACTTTAGAACCTGTTTATTATTATTGTAAATTACCAACAGATATCACTTCAAGAAAAGTTATACTTGTTGACCCTATGCTTGCAACTGGTGGTTCTGCTATATATGCCATTGATTATTTAAAAGAACAAGGAGCCACAGATATTATATTTATGTGTTTAGTTGCTGCTCCTGAAGGTATTGCTAAACTTTTAAATAAGCACCCTGATGTTCCTATATACACAGCTAAAATAGATCAAGGCTTAAATGAGCATGGATATATTTATCCTGGTCTTGGAGATTGTGGAGATAGAATTTTTGGTACAAAATAATTTTTTATTTGAGGCTGTTACATTGGATTTCTAAGTTTTTACTTTGAGCACTTAGTTAATCTTTGAATTTGTAACAGCCCTAATATTTTAATGAGGTTAAAAATGGAAAACAGAAGAATTTTTCGAAATAAAATTCTGGAATCTGCTGTTATGATTTGTATATTAAATTGTAAGGAAGATGGAAAGGATTATATTGTCTTAGAAAAAAGAGCAGAAGGAATAAGACAAGCTGGGGAAATTTCTTTCCCTGGAGGAAAGAAAGATAAAAAAGATAAGAATTTTTTAGACACAGCCATCAGAGAAACTATTGAAGAACTTGGAATAAAAAAAGAGAACATAATTAATCCTAGCTATTATGGAACTTTTTTCTTTCTAATGGGAGTTTTGCTTGAAACTTACATCTGCCATTTGAAAGTAGAAAAAATATCAGATATATTATACAATAAAGAAGAAGTGGAAAAATTATTGTTGGTTCCTCTTGATTTTTTCATGAATAATGAACCTATAACTGAAGAAATAAGAGTATACAATAAAACATTATTTGATCCCAACAAATATAGTTTCACTAAAAGATATTTAGAAGACTGGCATTTTCCAAATAGAGAGATATATATCTATATCTATAAAAATGAAACTATCTGGGGAATGACAGCTGAAATAATTTTAGACTTTGTTAAGACACTAAAAAAAGAGGGTAGGGTAGGAACTTATGAATATAGGTAGAGATTTAGCTAAATACATTGTTAATCTTGCTAAAGAACAAGGAAAAAAGGTCGTATTTACAAATGGTTGTTTTGATATTTTGCATGTAGGACATATATCTTATTTAGAAAATGCAAAAAGACAAGGCGATATTTTAATTGTAGGTGTTAATTCTGATGAGTCAACAAGAAGATTAAAAGGTCCTACTAGACCCATAAATAATCAAAATGATAGAGCGTGTATGCTATCTGCTTTAAAGTCTGTTGACTATACTGTGATTTTTGAAGAGGACACACCAGAAGATTTAATTGCCTATTTAAAACCCTCAATACATGTTAAGGGTGGAGATTATAAAAAGGATGATTTACCTGAAACTAAAATTGTTGAAGCTTATGGAGGAAAAGTAGTAATTCTTAATTTTGTTGAAGGGAAGTCTACAACGAATATTATTAATAAAATTAATAATAATTAAGTTTATGTGAGATTAAATGAAGGTGAAAAATATTAATGAAAAAGAAATTAAAATTTTATGAAATAGATGAACTTGCTAAAAAATTAGCAAACTTCGTTAAAGAAAATTCTGTTATTGCCTTAATAGGAGAGCTGGGGACAGGGAAAACAACTTTTACAAAAACTTTTTCAAAAGAGCTGGGTGTTAAAGAAAATTTGAAAAGTCCTACTTTTAACTATGTTCTCGAATATCTAAGTGGTAGACTACCTCTATATCACTTTGATGTCTATAGACTTTGTGAAGCTGAAGAAATTTATGAGATAGGTTATGAGGATTATATAAATAATGGTGGAGTTGCCATAATTGAATGGGCAAATATTATCGAAACTGAACTACCTAAAGAATATATAAAAATTTCTTTTGAGTACTCTGATAATGGGCTAGAAGATAAAAGAATAATTAATTTAGAATATATAGGAAATAAGATTAAGGAAGGAGAACTTTTAGACTATGTTAATTTTAGGAATTGACACATCTACAAAAATTTGTAGCTGTGCTATTTATGACGACAAAAAAGGGCTTATTGCTGAAACAAGTTTAAATGTCAAAAAAAATCATTCCAATATTGTTATGCCAATAATAGATAATCTTTTTAAAATTTCAGAACTTAACATAAACAATATTGATAAAATAGCAGTGGCTATTGGTCCTGGTTCTTTTACAGGAGTTAGAATTGCCTTAGGTATAGCAAAAGGCTTAGCCCTTGCTCTTAAAAAACCTCTTATTGCCATAGATGAACTTGAGCTTCTAGAAGCTATTTCTAATGGTTTCAATCTACAAGCCGAAGTCATTCCCCTTATAGATGCCAGAAAAGAAAGAGTTTATTATAAGTTCAGAGAGAAATATAAAGATGACTATCTAATAAACTTACTAGATGGCTTAAGTAAAAATAAAGATTATATTTTTATTGGTGATGGAGCTAAAAATTACGAATATATTTTAAAAGAAAAACTAGGTACTAGAGCATTTATACTTCCTGATTATCATTCTTTTCCAAGAGCTTCTATAATATGCGAGTTAGCTCTTGATAGAGAAGAGGCTAATATTTATACATTGGAGCCTCGTTATATTTCTAAATCTCGTGCTGAAAAAGATAGCTAATACATTAAAAATTAATATTTATAAAAAAAGTGCTACACTCTCAATTTTTTGAAATGTAGCACTCTCTCATTTTCAGAAATTTTTTAGAATCTATAGCCTAGCCCTGTACTAAGTCTTATATCTTTTTTATCACTGCCATGACTAAAGCCATAGTCCATTTTTAGGTTAAATAGTAGTCCGACTTTATTTTCCATCATATATTCAAGTCCTAAACTTGTTCTGCCTTTTTCTTTTGCAGGAACAAGAACATCAAATTCTCTTCCTCCTACTACATTAGCTCTAACATTTGTTGCCTTTGCTCCATTTAATATTCTCTCATAAGAAAGACCGAATACAAAATTATGATTTGTATTTCCCTTTACTAAAACTTTCTTTAAATCTAAACCTAGTTCTGCCTTAGTTTGCTTAAATGTTTTTGATTTTACATTCAAATTAACCTTTCCGTCATTTTCTGTTGCTCCACCTTGTTTTACTCGGCTATAAGCTAAGGTAAAGTTTGGTTCTAAATAAAAATTATTGCCTAAATCTTTTGAATATCTTGCCTCTGCATATAGATCAAAGGCTCTGTTCTTTTGTTTTGCGCTTTGCTTAGATGTTTCTATTATTCCTGCATATCCTATTGCATTTCTATCTACCTTATATTCGCCAAAATCCATTCCTGTTCCTAAAGTAAATTTATAGTTATTTATATATTTCTTTGCAT
>NZ_JAUMYY010000025.1 GCF_030528405.1 Fusobacterium sp. | reverse complement strand
ATTCTTCTCATAAATAAACAATGAATTAATAACTTCATTTAGTATGTATAAATATGTATAAAATTAGATATAAAAATGTCATATTAATTTCTCTCAAAACAAGATAAATTTTATATAATTAAAATTTAAATTTTATATAGATTGACTTTTTTCACCAAAATATAGTAAAATCTCTATATGAAATAAATATTTTAAGGAAGGTGGTTATTATATGAATTTTAGAAAAAAAATTTTAATAGCTGTTGCTATGTTAGCAAGTATGTTATTTCTAGTAGCTTGTGGTGGTGGAGCTGATAAGTCTGCTAGTAATAATGCTGTAAGAGATACTTTAGTTGTTGGAAATCCTGCTGATGCTAAGTCATTAGATCCTCATGCTTCTAATGATAATCCTTCATCAAGAATATCTGTTCAAATCTATGATAGATTATTTGAATTTGATGATAATTCAGTTCCTCAACCGTCATTAGCTGAGTCTGTTGAACAACCAGATAATGTTACGACAATTATTCATTTAGTAAAAGGAGTTAAATTCCATAATGGTGAGGAATTAAAAGCATCTGATGTAAAATTTACCTTTGATAGAATGAAAGCTTCTCCACAAGTTCAACATATAGTAGAAGCTATTGATAGTGTTGAAGTAGTTGATGATTATACTGTTAAATTTGTTACTAAGTTCCCTTTTGCTCCACTTTTAAATCATCTATCTCACAATGCTACTGCTATATTAAATGAAAAAGCAGTTAATGAAGCTGGAGATACTTATGGACAAAATCCAGTTGGAACTGGACCATACAAGTTTATTTCTTGGGCAAGTGGAGACAGAATAACTCTTGAAGCTTTCCCTGAATACTTTAAAGGTGAAACTCCTATTAAAAATCTTGTGTTTAGAAGTATAGTTGAAGAAACAAACAGAACTATAGGACTTGAAACAGGTGAATTAGATGTTATATACGATATTCAAGGTATTGATAAAAATAAATTAAAAACAGATGATAGATTTACATATATTGAAGAACCTGGTGTTTCTATGACTTATCTTGGTTTCAATGTTAAAAAAGCTCCTTTTGACAATCCAAAAGTTAGAGAAGCTATATCTTATGCAATAAATCAAGAACCAATAGTTGAAACAGCTTTTTTTGGTGGCGCAGTTGCTGCTGATTCTATAATTGGACCAAAACTGTTTGCTTATTCTCCTGTTGGAAAATATGAACATAATATAGAAAAAGCTAAGGAACTTTTAAAAGAAGCTGGTTTTGAAAATGGATTTAAAACTAAAATTTGGATAAATGACAACAGTGTAAGAAGAGATATCGCTGTTATATTACAAGACCAATTAAAACAAGTGGGAATTGATGCTGCTATTGAAACTCTTGAATGGGCAGCATACCTAGATGGTACTGCAAGAGGAGATCACGATATGTTTATACTTGGTTGGGGAACTGTAACAAGAGACCCTGATTATGGTATAGCTGCTCTTGTTAGTACAGATACTCATGGTGGAGCTGGAAATAGAACTTTCTACTCTAACTCTAAAGTTGATCAATTATTAAAAGATGGAAGAGCTGAACTTGATGTAGAAAAGAGAAAAGCTATCTACAAAGAAGTTCAAGAAATTATCAGAAAAGATATACCTATGTATTTAGTAGCTTATCCTACTTATAATGTAATTACTAAAAAGGATGTTAAAAACTTTAAATTTGAGCTTGCTACTGCTCATAGATTATATGGTGTTAAAATAGAAAATTAAACTAGATATTAAATAATATTAGAAGAGCTAGCTTAGTTCTAGCTCTTTTTCTTAATAACTAAATTTAGGGAAGGTGAGCAAATGTACAAATATGTACTGAAAAGATTAATTCTTTTAATTCCAGTATTATTAGGAGTTTCTCTTTTAGTTTTTGCAATTATGTATTTAACTCCTGGAGATCCTGCTCAATTAATTCTTGGAGAAAACGCTCCTAAGGCTGCAGTTGAAGCTTTAAGAGAAAAAATGGGTTTGAATGATTCATTTTTTATACAGTATTTTAGATTTATTAAAAATGCCATAATGGGTGATTTTGGTAGATCATACACAACTGGTAGAGAAGTTTTTAAAGAAATTTTCTCAAGATTTCCTAATACACTTGTATTAGCAGTTCTTGGTGTTTTAATTTCTATTATAATAGGAATCCCTATTGGTATTATCTCTGCAACTAAACAATATTCTTTTTTAGATAGTTTTAGTATGGTCTTTGCTCTATTAGGTGTTTCTATGCCTGTTTTCTGGTTAGGACTTATGCTTATTTTAACTTTTTCTGTAAAATTAAGACTACTTCCATCAGGGGGTTTTGATGGTTTATCCAGTATAATACTTCCTGCTATTACTCTTGGAGTAGGTTCTGCTGCTATCATTACTAGAATGACAAGATCTTCTATGCTTGAAGTTATAAGACAGGATTATATTAGAACTGCCAGAGCAAAAGGAGTTGCAGAAAAAGTTGTTATATATAAACATGCTTTGAAAAATGCTTTAATACCTATAATTACTGTTGTTGGTCTTCAATTTGGAAACTTACTTGGTGGTGCCGTTTTAACTGAATCTGTTTATTCATGGCCAGGTGTTGGAAGACTTATGGTCGAAGCTATAAGGCAGAAAGACACTCCTACCGTCCTTGCTGCAGTTATCTTTTTGGCAACAGCATTTAGTGTTGTAAATCTTTTTGTTGATTTATTATATGCTTTCGCTGATCCAAGAATTAAATCACAATATAAGTAGGAGGATATGATGAAAGACAAAAAAATTAATAAAAAAAATAGCCAATGGGTAGAGATAGCTAGAATGCTTTCAAAAAATAAAATGGCTATGTTTGGATTATTTATACTTATTCTTCTTATTATATTAGCTATTTTTGCAAATGTAATAGCAGATTATGAAACAGTTGTAATAAAGCAAAATCTTTCTAATAGATTGACTCCACCCAATTCTCAAAATTGGCTTGGTACTGATGAATTTGGTAGAGATATTTTTGCAAGACTTATACATGGAGCAAGAGTATCTTTAAAAGTTGGTATATTAGCTGTAGGCTTATCGATAATAATAGGAGGAACTTTGGGAGCACTTTCAGGTTTCTATGGAGGATATATAGATAATGTCATAATGAGAACTATGGATATCTTTTTAGCTGTTCCTAGTATTCTTTTAGCAATAGCTATCGTTTCAGCTTTAGGACCTAGTATAATAAACTTAATGGTCGCCATAAGTATTTCCTCTGTTCCTAGATACGCTCGTATTGTCAGAGCTTCTGTTTTATCCATAAGAGATCAAGAATTTATTGAGGCTGCAAAAGCAATTGGTGCTAGCAATACTAGAATTATTTTTAAGCACATAATACCTAATTCTTTAGCTCCAGTTATAGTTCAAGGAACATTAGGAGTTGCAAGTGCTATACTTTCTACTGCTGGCTTAAGTTTTATTGGACTTGGAATACAACCTCCTGACCCTGAATGGGGTTCTATGTTATCGGGTGGAAGACAGTATCTAAGATATGCTTGGTGGGTAACTACATTCCCAGGTGTAGCTATAATGATAACTATACTCTCGCTTAATCTACTTGGAGATGGGCTAAGAGATGCTTTAGATCCGAGATTAAAACAATAGTAGATAGGGGGAAACGAAAATATGAATAAAAATCTTTTAGAAATAAAAAATTTAGAAATTCAATATGTAAAAAATGCTGAAACTGTCTATGCAGTTAATGGAATTAATATAGAGTTAGCCGAGGGAGAAACTCTAGGACTAGTTGGGGAAACAGGTGCTGGAAAAACAACAACAGCCTTAGGAATTTTAAGACTTATCTCAGGTCCTACTGGAAAGATAAAAAATGGTATAATTAATTTTTCTGGGAAAAATATACTTGAAATCTCAGAAGAAGAAATTAGAAAAATTAGGGGAAATGATATCTCAATGATATTCCAAGACCCTATGACTTCTCTTAATCCTGTTATGACTGTTGGTGAGCAAATAGCTGAAGTTATACAAATTCACCAAAAAGTTTCTAATGACGAAGCTATGAATAAAGCTGCTGAAATGTTAGAGTTGGTTGGAATTCCTGGAGCTAGAAAAAATGATTATCCACATCAATTTTCTGGTGGAATGAAACAAAGAGTTGTAATTGCTATAGCTCTTGCATGTAATCCAAAACTTTTAATTGCTGATGAACCTACTACTGCTCTTGATGTAACTATTCAAGCTCAGGTATTGGACTTAATGAATGATTTAAAAAATAAATTAAAAACTGCTATGATACTTATAACTCATGACCTTGGTGTTGTTGCCCAAGTCTGTGATAAGGTTGCTATTATGTATGCTGGGGAAATTGTAGAGTATGGATCTCTTAAAGATGTTTTTGAAAATCCAAAACATCCTTACACTATAGGGCTTTTTGGTTCTATACCAAGTTTAGATGAAGAAAAAACTAGACTAACTCCTATAAAAGGCTTAATGCCTGATCCTACAAATCTTCCATCTGGATGTAAATTTAATCCTAGATGTCCTCATGCAACTGAGCTTTGTTCTAAACAAATTCCAAAAGACACTGAAGTTACTGAGAGTCATTTAGTTAAATGTTTAATTGCTGAAGGTTTGGTTGAATTTAAAGAAAATTGGGAGGAAGAAAATGAATAAAGTTTTAGTAGAAGTTAAAAATTTAAAAAAATATTTTCATACTCCTAAAGGTCAATTACATGCAGTTGATGGAATCAACTTTGCGATTGAAGAAGGTAAAACATTAGGAGTTGTTGGAGAATCTGGATGTGGAAAGTCAACTACTGGTCGTGTTATATTAAGGCTTTTAGAAGCTACTGATGGAGAAATATTTTTTGAAGGGAAAGATATTAGAAAATTTAATAAAGCAGAAATGATAAAATTAAGAGAAGAAATGCAGATAATCTTTCAAGATCCATTTGCATCATTAAACCCTAGAATGACTGTAAGCGAAATTATTGCTGAACCTCTTATAATCCATAAAAAGTGCAAAAATAAAAAAGAATTAGATGAAAGAGTCAAAGAACTTATGGAAACAGTAGGTTTAACTGAAAGATTAGTAAACACTTACCCCCACGAATTAGATGGAGGAAGAAGACAAAGAATTGGTATTGCTAGAGCACTTGCCCTTAATCCTAAATTTATAGTTTGTGATGAACCTGTATCAGCTCTTGACGTTTCTATTCAAGCACAGGTTTTAAACCTAATGAAAGATTTACAGGAAAAATTTGGACTTACATATATGTTCATAACACACGACCTTTCTGTTGTAAAGCATTTCTCTGATGATATTGCTGTAATGTATCTAGGTGAACTTGTTGAAAAAGCTCCTTCAAAGGAACTATTTAAAAACCCTATACACCCTTATACAAAAGCATTACTTTCAGCAATACCTACAATTAATATAAATAAAAAAATGGAAAGAATAAAGTTAGAGGGAGAAATAACTTCCCCTATTAACCCAGGAATAGGTTGCAGATTTGCAAAAAGATGTGTCTATGCTGAAAAAATTTGCTCTGAAAAATCACCTGTTCTTGAAAAAGTTAAAACTAATCATTTCTTTGCTTGTCATAGAGCAAAAGAACTGGGATTTATAAAAGAATAAAAAATTTAAGTCTGCTACATAATAATTTTTGTAACAGACTTTTTTATATTAAATTTTCTTATTAAGTAAATAAAAACAATTCTTTATCAACACTTGTTAACAAAAAATCTTTAATTTTAACTGATTTATTTTATTGTTATTTTGATTTTTTTATTTTAAATAGTATAATAGAAGATATGAAAAATACTTTTACGGAGGTTAAAATGAAAGTAACTGTTTATTGTGGTGCCAATATGGGAAATAATGAAATATATAGAAATTCAGCTATTGAAATGGGAAAATGGATAGCAAAAAATAATCATCATCTTGTTTATGGTGGTGGAAAATTAGGATTAATGGGGGTTGTTTCTGATACTGTTATGGCTGAAGGGGGAGAAGTAACTGGTATTATCACTCACTTTCTAACCGAAAGAGAACTTGCCAATGAAGATATAACTAAACTTATAAAAGTTGATACAATGCCTGAAAGAAAAAAAATTATGATGGAACTAGGTGATGTATATATAGCTCTTCCAGGTGGCCCTGGAACTTTAGAAGAAATTGTTGAGCTTATTTCATGGGCAAGAATAGGGCAAAATAATAACCCTTGTATATTTTTCAATATAAATAACTACTATGAACCCATAAAAAGCATGTATGATTTAATGGTGAACTCAGGATTTTTAACAGAAGACGATAGAAATAAAATTTTATTCACTACTTCCTATGAAGAAATGGAAAATTTTATAAAAACTTACACTCCACCTGCAATTAGAAAATATAAGTAAACCTTCTTATAATAAAAAAGTACTGATTAAAAAATTTAAATTCTTTTCTCAGTACTTTTATTTTTAAATATTTTTATATAACTTATATAGTTAATAATATTAATTAGTTATTATTGAACTGTGTATCCTCCGTCCAGTATACTAGCCTGCCCTGTTATACCTTTTGCATCATCACTGGCTAAAAAAAGTGCTAAATCTGAAATTTCTTTCACATCAAGCAAACGCTTTTGTGGTATTAGTGGATATAAAACTTGATTTAAAACTTCTTCTACATCTATGTTTCTAGTTCTTGCTAAGTCTTCAAACTGCCCTCTTACTAAAGGAGTATCAACATATCCAGGACAAATAGCATTTACTGTTACTCCAGAATTTGCTGCTTCAAGAGCTGTAACTTTTGTTAAACCAATTAATCCATGCTTTGCTGAATTATATGCCGATTTTCCAGCAAATCCAATTACTCCATTTATTGAAGCCATATTTAAAATTCTACCAAAACCTTGTTTTTTCATTATCGGAAAAACTTTCTTAGTTGCAATAAAAGGTGCTGTAAGCATAACTTTTATCATAAATTCAAATTTTTCTACTGGAAAATTTTCTATCATTGAAACATGCTGTAAACCTGCATTATTTATTAACACATCCAATCTTCCATATTTTTCAATGGTTTTATCTATTGCATTATTAATTTCTTCTTCCTTTGTTACATCACATTTTACTGCATAACAATCAAAATTATTTTTTAAATTTTCTTCAACAATTTCATTTAATTTTTCTTCATTTAAATCTGAAAAAACAACTTTATACCCTTTTCTTAAAAAAGATTCTCCTATTGCTTTTCCTATCCCGCTTGCTGCTCCTGTTACAAAAAGTACCTTATTCATCTTACCTCCATTTTTCTGTTAAAAATAATTTTATTAAAATTATTTCTCTAAACCGTTCTGAATAAGTTTTTTTATTTCCTCTAAAAATAAATCTCTATTTTTAAATTCCTTTGTATAAAAAAACTCAATGCCCATATAATGAGAGATACCTAAGAGCATTACTGCTATTATTCTTCTTTTATGAAAATTATAATTTAAATCATGCAATGTTTCTAAATAAAAATCTACATCTTCGTCCATAAATTTTTCATAAATTTTACTATCAATTAATTCCATTTCACGAAGTAACTTATATTTGAAATATGAATCTTTATAATACTCAAACAAAAGATACAAAAACATTAGATGATTATCTAGAGGAGTGTAATTTAAATTAAAATTATCTTTTAAAAAAAATAGAATTTGCTTTCTAATTCTTAAAACAACAGTTTTTAAAAAACTGTCCTTATTTTTAAAATATAAATAAAAAGCACCTGAAGAGATTCCAGCTTTACTTGTAATATCACTTATTTTTATAGAATTGTACTCTTGATTACTTAAAATTTCTGAACCAACATTCAAAATTTTACATTTTACATTGGCAGAGTTAAATGGAATCCTTAGATAAAACATTCCATCATGTAAAATTGATGTGTCCCTTTTTGATTGATATAAAAAACCATAAAGTAAAGATCTAACTAAAAAATCAATATCAATCTCTATATTTTTTGTTATAAAGTATATATTTATATGCCTGATTGTTGAAAGAATAAAAAATTTCTCAATTATTTTCAACTTTCGCTTATAAACATTCTCAAGACTTCTATTGTAAACTTTTTTTAATTTTTTTTCATATTCTAGAAATTTATACTGCCCATCTCTATATATTCTAATTAGTTTAATTTCTTTTCTAGTTAAATCTAAATTTTTTTTTATAAAATCTTTTAATCTTTCTTCAATAGTATCTCCTTCTATAATACTTAAATATGAATCTATTCTCACTATTGTTTCGGATAATAAAAATTTATATATTTCTTCTTTAGTTTTAAAATACTTATAGATTATTCCATTAGAAATATTTGCATTTCTACATATTTCCGATACTGAAACTTCTTCAAAAGGCTTACTTGAAAAGAGTTCTATTGCTGAATTTATAATTTTCCCCTTAGTGCTTTCCATTTTTTTCTCCTAATTCTTAAATTTAAAATAATTGTAACATATTTTTCAAAAAAAACAAATATTTTATTATATTTTTTTTGTATTTTTTTCGTTGACTTTTAAAAAATATGTGATATATTTTTATTAATGAGAGTATATTCATTTTTTAAAAAAAGGAGGCTTATATGAATATTATAAGAGCTGCTGAAGTTCCTAATATCATTAAAAATGGTAGTTTTATAGCTATTGATGGCTTTGTTGGTATTGGTGTTCCCGAAGAAATATTAGTTAATATTGAGAAGTCTTTTTTTAAAAACGGTTCTCCTAATTCTTTAAATTTAATGTTTGCTGCAGGATTTGGTGATGGAAAATCAAGAGGTTTATGTAGATTAGCTCATGAAGGACTCATAAATAAGGTAATTGGAGGTCATTGGGGATTAGGTCCTAACCTTAGTAAATTAGCAAATGAAAATAAAATTGAAGGATATAATTTACCACAGGGAGTTATTGCCCAGATGTTCAGAGATATGGCCGCTAAAAAACCTGGAACTATATCTAAAGTTGGTCTAGATACCTTTGTAGATCCTGCTCTTCAAGGTGGAAAAGTTAATAGTTCTACAAAAGAAGATATTGTGTCTAAACTTCAGATTAATGAAGAGGAAATTCTTTTTTTTAAAGCTCCAAAAAAAATAGATGTGGCTCTACTACGTGCTTCATCTGCTGACGAAGATGGAAATATTTCCTATGAAAATGAAGCTTTATTTTTAGAAGGTTTTCACATTGCTGCAGCAACAAAAAACTCTGGCGGAAAAGTTATTGTACAAGTTGAAAAAATATTGAAAGCTGGTTCAATCCAACCGAAAGATGTTAAGATACCTGGAATCTTAGTTGACTATATCGTAATTACTGAAGATTCAAAAAATCACATGCAAACTTTTGCTGAGCAATTCAATTATGGTTATGTAAATAATAATCTTTCTGTAAAATCTTCTGATATAAATTTTCCTTTAGATGAAAGAAAAATTATCTCTAGAAGATGTGCATTGAGTATAAAAAAAGAAGCTAAGGTTCTAAACTATGGTATTGGAATGCCAGAGAGCATTGCCTTGGTCTTAAAAGAAGAAAAGCAAGATGAAAAATTTGTTCCAACTGTCGAACCAGGAGCAATTGGTGGAGTACCTATGGGAGGAATGAGTTTCGGAGCCTCTTTGAATCCTATTTGCATAGTTGAACAGCCAACTCAATTTGATTTCTATGATGGTGGCGGTTTAGATATGGCATTTCTAGGTTTAGCTCAATGTGATCAATATGGGAATATAAATGTTTCTAAATTTGGTCCTAAATTAGCTGGCTGTGGTGGTTTTATAAATATAACTCAAAATGCAAAAGAAGTGATATTCTGTGGAACTTTTACTGCTGGAGGGCTAAAAGTAGATTGTGAAAATGGTAAATTAAAAATTATTTCTGAAGGAAAAATTAAAAAATTTATAAAAAATGTTGAACAGATTACTTTTAGCGGAAATTTTGCTATAAAAAATAATAAAAAAACACTATATATTACTGAAAGGGCTGTTTTTGAATTAAGAAAAGAAGGACTAACCTTAATAGAAATTGCTGAAGGTATTGATATTGAAAAAGACATTTTTGCAAATATGGAGTTCAAACCTTTGTTAGCCAGTGATATAAAATACATGGATAGTAGAATATTTCAAGAAAATTTAATGAATTTGAAATTTTAAGAATTTAATAATATTTTTCCCTTTATTTTTATAAAAATATAAATTAAATAAAACAAAATATTAAAAGAAGGAGGCTATAATGGTAATAGGAGTAATTGGAATTATTTTATCTTTGATTTTATTAATGTACCTTGCATATAGAGGTGTTTCTGTGCTTATTTTAGCTCCTATATTAGCTTGTTTTGCTGCTTTTATGGGAGGAATTGCTACAGGAGAAATTCATTTACTTGCTACATATACTGAAGTTTTTATGAAGAGTTTAGGTGGCTATGTAATGAATTATTTCCCCCTATTTTTACTAGGAGCTATATTTGGAAAAGTTATGGATGATACAGGAGCTGCTAAATCAATAGCAAATGTTATCTGTAAAAAACTGGGGAAAAAACGAGCAATTCCAGCTATTGTAATTGCTTGTGCCATTTTAACTTATGGTGGTGTGTCACTATTCGTTGTTGCATTTGCTGTGTATCCAATAGCAGCAGAATTATTTAGAGAAGTTGGAATTCCAAAACGATTTATTCCTGGAGCAATAGCATTAGGGGCTTTTACTTTTACAATGACTGCTCTTCCTGGAACACCTCAAATTCAAAATGCTATTCCAATGCAATTTTTTGGAACTGATGTCTATGCTGCACCAATTATAGGATTAATTGCTTCAGCTATCATGTTATTTGGTGGACTTTCTTGGCTACAATTTAGAGCTGGAAGAGCCATGGCTAAAGGTGAAGGCTATGGAAATCATAAAAATGAAAGTATAGTTAAATTTGATACAGATTCCCTTCCTAATTTTGGAGTATCTTTACTTCCAATCATAGTTGTTTTGGGATTAAGCTTTGTTATGTCAAAATATGTTTTTCCAAGTATGGATTTATCTTATTTAGAAAATTATAAAACAACTGCCAAAAAAGTTGTTGGAAATTGGAGTTTAATTACTTCGCTTGTTATTTCAATAATTCTTGCTTTTACTTTAAACTACAAAAAAATGGAAAATCCTATGGAAACTTTAACAAAGGGAGTTAGTGGTTCTTTTCTAGCAGTTATGAATACAGCTTCAGAAGTTGGATATGGAAATGTTATTGCTGGTCTTGCAGCTTTTGCTGCTATCAAAGGAGCTTTACTTGGTCTTTCTGCTAATCCTTTAGTATCTGAGGCAATTTCTGTTTCATCGCTTGCAGGTATTACTGGATCAGCTTCTGGTGGTTTAAGTATAGCTTTAGGAGCTCTAGGCGAAACTTATTTAAAACAAGCTCAAGAACTTGGAATTAATCCAGAAGTTTTACACCGAATTGCTGTTATTGCTTGTGGTGGTTTAGATACTTTACCTCACAATGGTGCTGTTATAACTTTACTTGGTGTTACTGGACTGACTCATAAAGAATCATATATTGACATCGGTATGTGTACAGCAGTTATCCCTACAATTGCTGTAATAGTTTGTATAATCTTGGCAAGCTTTGGAATAGTGTAAAAATATTTTTATAGGAGATAGATTATGAAATTTGATGACTTAGAAGTAGGAATGTTTGAAACTGTTGCTAAGACCATAACAGAAGCAGATATTATGCTTTATTCTGGAATTAGCTTAGATATAAACCCAATTCATTTAAATAATGAATATGCAAAAAATAGTATTTTTAAAGGTAGAATTGCTCATGGTATGCTAACTGCTGGTTTTATTTCAGCTGTTTTGGGGACAAAATTACCAGGAGAAGGAAGTATTTATTTGTCACAAAATTTAAATTTTCTAGCACCTGTAAAAATTGGAGACACAATTACAGCTAGATGTGAAATTATCGAGCTTATACCAGATAAAAAAATTGTAATTCTAAAAACAATTTGTTACAATCAAGAAAATGTAACCGTACTTGATGGACAAGCAAAAATTTTAAAAAAATAGTGATCTTATTTTCCTAAAACAAAAAAAGAGTTGATTAATTGAATTTTCAATTTTCAACTCTTTTTCTATTTCTTAATTTTTCTACACTAAAATTTTTTCTACTCTTTCTTCCTCTTCTTCTTTTTCTTTAAAATAGTCTCCCATATCTCTATTTTTTCTTTTATTTAAAATGTAAACTAGAGGTGTTGCTAGAAAAATCGAACTATAAGAACCTGCCAAAATACCTACCAACATAGTAACAATAAATGTTTTTAAACTATCCCCACCAAAGATTAAAACTGCTATTATTGAAAATAAAGTTGTTACTGAAGTATTTATTGACCTTACCATTACTTGATCAACGGATTTAGTCATACATTCTTCTAAAGTCCATTTATTAGCTTTCATTCTTCTTAAATTTTCTCTTATCCTATCAAAAATGACTATTGTATCATTTATTGAGTAACCTAAAATGGTTAAAATAGCTGCAATAAATGGAGTATTTATTTCATAGCCAACAAGCGAAATATATCCAATTGAAATTATAATATCATGTAATAATGCTATTATAGCAGCAATTGCAAAGCTAAATTCAAATCTCATCGTAACATAGGCAACAATTAGTATAGAGCCTATAACAAGAGAATATATTGCTGATTTCTTTAAATCCGCCCCCACACTAGCTCCAACTTTTTCTGCTTTCTCTAAATCATAGTTACCTAATTTTTTTAGATTTTCAAGTATTTCTTCTTTTTGATTTTCTGTTATCTCCTGAACTCTTATAATTATAGTTCCATCATCAGAAATTTGTACTTTTCTGCTGTTTGGATTTATTTGTGGTATTTTTTCAGCAAGTTCATCTAAATTTTCATTTATTTCATTCAAAGTAATATTTTTCTCTACATAATTAATTTGTATTAGATTTCCTCCCACAAAATCTATACCATAATTTAATCCTTTAAAAAGAAATATCCCTAATGATAAAATGACTAAGACCACTGAAATTGAAAGATAAGGCTTCATTCTTTCTATTACTTTTAAATCAATTCTCATTATTTTACCTCCTCCAATTTCACTCCAAAAAGTTTAGGATCATTAAACCCAAACATATTTATAAATGTTAATAATATAACTTTTGTAGCAGTTATAGCTGTAAACATTGATGCAGCTGTACCCAATGCAAGTGTTACCGCAAAGCCTTTTATTGGACCTGTTCCAAATACAAATAAAATTGCCGTAATTATAAGTGTAGTTAAGTTAGAATCAAATATAGCAACAAAGGCTTTACTAAACCCTGATTCAACAGAATTTCTAATAGTATTTCCAAATCCTAATTCTTCCTTTATTCTTTCAAATATAACGACATTGGCATCAACTGCCATACCTAGTGATAAAATAAAACCAGCTATTCCTGGAAGAGTCAAAGTTGCATCTATAAAATTCAGAGTTGCAAAGGTTATGAAACCGAATAGTATGATAGCTAAGTTTGCTACAATACCTGGTAATCTGTATAAAATTATCATAAAAGCCCAAATTAAAATTATAGAAACTATTGCCGCATTCTTACTTCGAGCTATAGATTCATCACCTAAAGTAGCCCCCACTGTCCTTGTTTCAACTATTTCTGCTTTAACTGGTAAAGCTCCTGCATTCAAAAGTGTTGCAGTTGCCTTAGCTTCTTCAACTGTATAATTTCCTGTTATAACACCATTTCCACTTGGAATTTCTGAATTGATTCTAGGTGCTGTTTGTACAACTCCATCAAGTGTTATAGCAAGTTGTCTACCAATATTTTCTCTTGTTATTTGAGCAAATATTTTTGCTCCTTCTGGAGTCATTTCAAATTGTATCTGTGGTCTTCCTAAATTATCATAAGATACATCTGCATTTTTTAAATAAGAGCCTGTTAATAAAGTTTCGCCTAATTTTCCATCATTATCCATAAGTTTAAATTCTAAAAGTGCTGTCTTACCGATTAAATTTATTGCATCCTCTGTATTTTGAAGTCCTGGAAGTTCTATTATAACTCTATCTTCTCCTGCTCTTTGTATAACTGATTCTGCTACCCCTATCCCATTTACACGTCTATCTAAAACCTCTATAAGCCTATTCATAGCATTGTTATCAATTTTTGTATCTCCTTCAGGTACAGCTTCAAGTACAACATAGGCTCCACCTTTCAAGTCCAATCCCAATTTAATAGGTTTTGCTAAACTATACCACAATGAAATCGCAAATATCGTAATGACAAAACCTAATCTTATTAATGATTTTAACTTCATCTCTCCTCCAAATTTTTTCTAAATTTTATTCTTAAGTATAACTATGTTTTGATTAAAAAATTATTTTTTCATATCTAAAAATGTTTGTAAAATTATAGCAGCTGCCATTTTATCAACAAGTTTCCTCTTTTCTAAAGCTCCTTTTTTAGATAAATCATTTAATATACTATCTGCCATAACAGTTGAAAATCTCTCATCCACTTCTATAATTTCTAAATTGGGAATCTCTTTCTTCAATTTTACTATAAATTCTCTAACTTTTTCAGCCTGTCTTTTTTCAGAGCCATCTAAACTCTTAGGTATACCAACAACTATACTTGTCGTTTCATTTTCTTTACATAATTCTGCTATTCTTTTAAGAGCTTTTACTTTTCTTCTATCTATAGTTTCAAGAGGACTGGCAACAATTCCTAAAATATCTGATTTAGCTACTCCTATTCTCACATCTCCAACATCTAAAGCTATGTACTTTTTCATTGTAATATGTCCTTTAACAAATTCCTTATCTCTACCATAGCTGTTTCTAATTTTTCTATATCCTTCCCTCCTGCTTGGGCAAAATCTGGTCTTCCTCCACCTTTTCCACCCGTAGCTTCAGCTAACTTCCTAACTATATCTCCTGCTTTTATTTTATCTGTAAGAATTTTTGAAACTCCAACTGTAAAAGATAGCTTATTATCCAAAGTACTTGCTAAAACTGCCACAACTTTACTTTCTTTATCTCTTATAGAGTCAACCATTGCTCTTAAATCTTCCAACTTCTTATCTGAGAATTTTGCAAGCAAAATCTTAACTCCATTTATTTCTTCCATACTTGTAAGAACTGATTTACTTTCAAAATTTGCTAATTTTTGTTTTATACTTTCAAGTTCTTTTTCTTTTTCTTTAAAACTTTCTATTAGTTTATCAACTTTTTCAACTACATCTAAACTCGTTGTCTTCAATTTTTTAGCTATAGTAGCTATTTTTATAGCCTCTTCTCTTTCAAACAAATATGCTCCATATCCTGTTTTAGCTTCTATCCTTCTTATTCCTGCAGCTATTCCTCCCTCTGAAATTATTTTAAATAGTCCTATTTTTCCTATATTATCAACATGAATACCACCACAAAGTTCTGTTGAAAATAAAGGAACATCTACTACTCTAACTGTATCTCCATATTTATCTCCAAAGAGCATAACAGCTCCCATTTTCTTTGCCTCATCCATAGTATGATAGCTAACTTCAACAGCTATTGATTCTCTTATTTTTTCATTTACTATATTTTCGATTTTTTCAAGTTGTTCTGTACTAAGTGCTTCATAGTGACTGAAATCAAATCTTAATTTATCAGCTTCCACCAGTGAACCTGCCTGTTGGATATGTTCTCCTAAAACCTCTTTTAAAGCTTTATGGAGTAAATGAGTAGCTGTATGATTCTTGGAAATATCTGTTCTTCTCAACATATCAACTTTTAATTCATAATCTTTTCCTTCAACAGCATGTCCTTTTATAAATTCAACGGTATGAAAAAATATGTCTTTTTGTTTTTGTGTATCTAAAACTTTTGCTATAAAATTTTCTCCTATTATTTCTCCTACATCTCCTATCTGTCCTCCTGACTCAGCATAAAAAGGAGTTTTATCGAAAATTAATAGATACTTATTTTCATTAATCTTTCTTAAATTCAAAAGCTTTGCCCTGTCCTCACCCTTTTCATAACCAGTAAACTTAGTGACTCCATACTTATCATAAAATTCTTCTATGAAATTATCTTGTCCCTTTTCCATTACAATTTCTCTAGCGGATCTAGCCTTTTCTTTTTGTTCCTCCATTTTAGCTTCAAATTCTGCTCTTTCTACTATAACTTTTCTCTCCTGTGCTATCTCCTCAGTCAATTCATATGGAAATCCATAGGTATCATAAAGCTTAAAAGATATTTCTCCACTAAGCTTTGTTCCACCATTAGCCAATAAATTATCTATTTCTTGATTTACAAGTTGTATGCCTTGATCAAGAGTATTTGAAAATTTTTCTTCTTCTATTTTAACAATTTTTTTAATATTTTCTATATTTTTTCTAAGTTCAGGATAAGCTTTTTCAAAATTTTGAACAACTTTTTCAACTAATCTATACATAAATAATTCTTTATGACCTAGAAGTCTTACATGTCTAACTGCTCTTCTTAAAATTCTTCTAAGCACATAACCTCTTCCCTCATTTGATGGTATTACACCATCATTTACTAAAAATGTCACTGCTCTTGCATGATCAGTTATAACTTTTAAGGAAAAATTTACTGTAGAACTTTCATTATAACTTCTTCCAGTGAGTTTTCCAGCCTCTTCAAGAATAGGAAATAAAAGATCTGTTTCAAAATTGTTTTTCTTTTTTTGTACAACTGCAGCTATTCTTTCAAGACCTGCTCCAGTATCAATATTTTTTTTTGGTAAAGGTTCTAAACTTCCATCTTCTTTTCTATTCCATTCTGTAAATACCAAATTCCATATTTCTATAAAACGATTATCTGTTCCTTCATCACCTATCTTTGAGTTTTCATCTCCACCAAATTCTACTCCCAGATCAACATGAATTTCCGAACAAGGTCCACAAGAACCTGTTGGTCCCGCTGACCACCAATTTTCACTTTCACCCATTCTAACTATTCTTTCTTTTGGAAATTTACATTTTTCTATCCATATTTTTTCTGCTTCATCATCTGTTGTAAAAACTGTTACCCATAATTTGTCTTTATCTAATTTCAAAATTTCAGTTACAAATTCCCAAGACCACATTATTGATTCTTCTTTAAAATAATCTCCAAAAGAAAAATTCCCTAACATTTCAAAAAATGTATGATGTCTTGCTGTTCTTCCAACATTCTCTAAATCATTTGTCCTTATGCATTTTTGATATGTTGTTACTCTTGGGCAGGGTGCTTCTTTCTGCCCTAAAAAATAGGGTTTAAATGGTACCATACCAGCAACTGTTAATAAAAGTGTTGGATCATCTGGAATTAAAGATGCACTTTCAAAATGTCTATGCTGCTTTGCCATAAAAAACTCTATAAATTTTTCTCTAATCTCATTGCCCGTTAACATTTTTTTATTTATCCTCCATCAATCTAGTTTAAAATTCTCTCCTAAATATATCTTTTTAGCTTCTTTACTATTTGCAATTTCGTAAGAACTTCCACTTAATAGGACTTTTCCATTTGCCATTATATATGCCTTATCCACTATGCTTAAAGTTTCTCTAACATTATGATCCGTGATAAGTATTCCTAAACCCTTACTTTTTAAATATCTTATAATGTTTTGTATATCTTCAACAGCAATTGGATCAACTCCTGCAAAGGGCTCATCCAGAAGAATGAAACTTGGATTGTTAGCTATTGTCCTTGCTATTTCAATTCTTCTTCTCTCTCCTCCAGAAAGTGCATATCCTAAAGATTTTCTTACATGAGTTAATTTAAACTCTTCCAATAAATTATCTATCATAGTTTTTTGTTTTTCTTTGGAAATATTCTTCATTTCTAAAACTACAGATATATTTTCTTCTACAGTTAAATTCCTAAAAACAGAAGGCTCTTGTGCTAAATAACCTATTCCTAGATTTGCTCTTCTATACATTGGGTAATTTGTTATATCCTGCTCATTAAATATAACCTGTCCAGAATTTGGCTTAACTATACCTGTAATCATATAAAAAGTTGTCGTTTTTCCTGCTCCATTTGGCCCTAAAAGTCCTACTATTTCCCCCTTTTTTACCTCTAAGCTCACTTTATTCACAACTTTTCTATCTCTATAGCTCTTCACAAGATTATTCGCGCTTAAACTTATCATTTCCCAGCTCCTTTTTCTGTTACATAATCTACATGAACATTTCCTTTAAGCCTTACTTTTTTTGTATCCATATCATAGTGCCCCTCATTTGCCGTTAAAATGCTTTCTTTATTTACTATTTTAACTTTTTCATAAACTGAGGCTACATTATTCTTTATTTCTGCTCTATTAGATGTCATAGTGATTTCTTCATTTTTTTCGTTTATATCCTTAACATACACAGAACCATCTAGATATATTATTCTATCATCCATTAATACCCTAGCAAAATCTGACTTTGCTATTGTATTCCCTTTTTGAGCATTATCAACCGTTATAATTGGTCTATTTTTCAAATAAACTATGTTTTTTTCTAGATCGGCTTCCATATTATCAGTTTCTAATTTCTTATTTAACTGAGTAAAGATTCCCTTCTCATTCATTATCAACTTCTTTGCCTTGTAAGTATCTCCAATTTTTTGAAGATATAAATCAAGCATCTCTCCATTAAATTCTGTTTTTTCATTATTTTTATCATAAACTTTTGATTTGACATTTCCTCTAAAATTAATCAAACCATTATTTATATTTCCACTTGTTGTATCAGCATAAAATTCAGATTTATCACTTGACACTATATTCGCATTCTTCACATATATTTCTCCAGTTTTATTATTAACTTTCCCAAAGGTTGACTTAATCAAATAATCATCATAAAATATCTGACTTGCTGATTTTAATTCTATATCAGAAGTTTTTGTATTATAAACTAAATTTTGGGTCCTTATATTATTTCTATCACTTACTAAGACAACATTTTTTAAAAGCTCCAATTTATTTTCATTTGTATAATATAAAATCTCATCAGACTTAGCTGACCTTGTTGCATCTTTCATATCAAAATTATAACCTTTAAAAAAGGCTTTTTTAGGATCATAGCTAGCTCTTGATACCTTTCCAACCATTGTTTTATTATCTTTAAAACTAATTGGATTTTCTATATGAATCAAAGCATCTGAATACTTATAGACCATATCCTCTGTATCAATTACAATTTCATTTTGTCTTGCATTAACAGGTCCCATCAATTTTATATAATCGCCCGTCTTTATTATTATCTCCTTTGCTGTACCATAAATATTTTTCTCTCTATCATCAAAATTTATCGGTCCTTCTATTTTACCCAATGTTGTATTGCTATTATAAGTTAAATTTTTTCCATTTAATTTCCCAGTTTTGGAAAATAAGTTTAATTCATTCTCACTTATTAAATCTCCACTTTTTCTATTGTAAACAATATTATTTCCTATAAGTTTTACATCTCCTTCTAAATTTCTTAATTCATAGTATTCTGGAACTTTAAGAAAACCAGTTTCTTCAACATAAGATATATTTTCTCCTTTTAGTTCATAATTTCCATTTGATAAAGTTAATTCGTTTGTTGCAGAAAAATCTTTCGTAGCTAAGTTATAATATAAATCCGTTCCTCTTATGCTTTGATTTTTTTCATTAAAAGCATAAAACTTTTTATCAGTTTTTATAACCTTTGATTCTGTATTATATATAAAATACTCTGCCTCTAAGTTATTTGTTGGTGAACTATACTTTAATAGGCTTCCATAAGCATTTAAATCCTTTGAAACTGTGTTAAATTCTAGTTTATCTGCTATAAGAGTCTCTGAATTTACAGATTCAACAGATACATCTCCTTCTATTTTAAAGGTCTTAGTTTCTATATTATAAGTCCCCATATTAGCACTAAGATTATATACAGGATTTCCACCCTTTATTTTCCCATAAATATTTATTATTTGACTTTGTTCATCTTTTTCTATCCTATCTACATAAAAAAGATAATCTTGATATTTTATCTGTACGTTCCCATTTATCTTAAAGCTTTCTTCTTTATCATTTAAAACAAATTTATCCCCTATAAGACTTATATTTTCATAATCTATTTCAAAGCCATTTTCTGCATAGAGATTTCTTTCGTCTAAGTTATAATACACTTCATTAAATTTTCCTGATAACTTAGATTTTCCTTCTTCATCTTTCACATTTCCTAAACCTACAATATTTATCTTACCTTTTAATAAAATTTTTTTTGTTTCACTAGAATATTGTGCACTATCTGCCATAAGAGACAAAAACTTATTTTTTATCACAACTCCATCTTCTAAAAGAATGTAATCCATAGATATATTAGTCTTGAATTTATTCCCTGAAATTTCTATTCCTTCTTTTTCGTTTATGGCTGAAACTAAACTTTGAGAACTAAGTGTTTCTGTATCTTTTTCATACTTTAATTCAGAAGCATTTATCTTCCAACCATTAGGGCTTATTCCTACTATATTTGAGTTCAAAATTAAATTTCTTGCTTTATCAAGTAAAACATTATCTCCACTTAAAATCATACCCTTTATTTTGGCTTTTGCTTTCTCAAAAACACTCTCTTTATCATCTATATAGTCAAATTCTTTCTCTGCTTCAACATAGTAACCATCTGCTTCATAGACAGCATTTTTTGTTTCAATTACTTTTCTTACTTCTTTTATTTTACTCTCTTCACCAAAATAATTAAGATATCCTAAAACAAGAAAGATTGAACCAATAACTATATATATAATTTTCTTCTTATTCATCATTTCCTCCGTTGAGAATCGATTTCATTTCATTTAATTTCAATAAACTTTCTAAAGGACTTAAAGAATTTAAATCTACATTCCTTAAAATTTCCAATGCCTTTTTTTCATTTTCAGAAAAATTTTCAACTTCTTCATCCAAAATTTCATCATCTTCCAATACATTAGAAAATAATAACATCTGCTCTGTTTTTATCTTATTTTCTACAATTGCTCTTCTTGTCTCCAATTTTTTCAAAATCTTTTTAGCTCTACTTAGAACTATTTGAGGTACACCAGATAATTTTGCAACTTCTATACCGTAAGATTTATCTGCTCCCCCCTTTACTATTTCTCTTAAAAATACTACATTTTTACCATCTTCTTTTACTTCTACTCTGAAATTACTTAAATGTTCTAATTCCTTTTCTAGTTCTGTAAGTTCATGGTAATGTGTAGCAAATATTGTTTTTGCTCCTATCTTGTCGTGTATATATTCTGTGATTGCTGTTGCTATAGATATTCCATCATAAGTTGAAGTCCCTCTACCTATTTCATCAAGTACTATAAAAGATTTTTTTGTTGCATTGTTCAAAATATTGGCAACCTCTGTCATCTCTAACATAAAAGTAGATTGTCCACTTAAAAGGTCATCACTAGCTCCAACTCTTGTAAAAATTTTATCAACTATCGGAATCTTAGCATAATCAGCTGCAACATAAGAACCTATATGTGCCATAATTATATTTAATGCTATCTGTTTCATAAAAGTAGATTTTCCAGACATATTTGGGCCTGTTAAAATAATTAAATTTTTATTAGCATCAAATTTTACATTATTTTTTACATACTCACCTCGTGGAATTAGTGTTTCAACTATAGGATGACGTGCTCCTGTTATCTCCAAATTATTATCTTCTGAAATTTCTGGCTTAACGTAGGAGTGCTTAGTAGCTATATGTGCAAAATTAGAAATTATATCGACAAAAGATATTCTCTTTGACAAATTTGAAAAAATTTCTATTTTATTTTTAATTTCATTTGAAATTTCTTTAAACAATTCATATTCCAAGCTTTCAATCTTACTTTTGGCTGTAATAACTTTTTCTTCATACTCTTTTAAATCAGAAACTATATATCTTTCTGCATTAACAAGAGTTTGTTTTCTTATATAATCTTGAGGAACTAAATGTTCATTAGCTTTCGTAATCTCAATAAAATATCCAAAAACTTTATTATACTTTATTTTCAAACCTTTAATACCAGTTCTTTCTTTTTCTCTTTGCTCAATCTCTAAAATATAATCTTTACCTAGCTTAGATATTTTTCTCAATTCGTCTAAATCTTTATTATAACCATCTTTAATTATTCCACCTTCTCTAACTGAGAATGGTGCTTCATAATCTATGGCAAGCTCTATTTTATTATGCACATCTAAAAGATTTTCTATATCTATTTCAAAAATTTCAGATATTTCAGAATCTTCTCTAAATTTCTTATATATTTCTAAAGATTTTTTAATAGAAGTTTTTAAGGATAAAAGATCTTTTCCATTTTCTGTACCATATATTACTTTTACAGATATTCTTTCAATATCATATATTTCCTTTAATAATCCCCTTATTTCCTCTCTGAACAAAACATTTTTTAAAAAATATTCCACATAATACTGCCTTTGACTTATTATATCTTTGTCCAAGTATGGATTTTTTATAATTTTTTTTAATTCTCTACTTCCTATAGAAGTTACACACTCATCTAACACTCCAAGCAATGTACCTTTAGCTTCTGCATTTCTAGCTGGCACTAAATCTAAGTTATTTTGAGTACTTAAATTAAGTTCCATTATATTTTGAATGCTTTTGTATTCTATTTTCTCAAAAGGTAAATCATTTTCTTTTTGTAATTCTTCTATATAATTTAATAAGTTAGCTGAAACATCTATAGCTAGAGACTTTTCTTTTAATGAAAAAACTTCCAAAGAAAGAACATTAAAAAAATCTAGGATATATTTTTCTGCTTTTTTTACATTTTGAATCAAATTTATCTTTACCCCAGATAAAAATATTTTATTTTCTAACATTGAATTTAAACTTTCTGCAGTTTTCTCATCAAGCAAAATTTCACTTGGAGCTATTTTATTTATTTCAGCAAGTAACCGTTGCTCTGTGTTTTCTCCAGCTATTTCAAAAACTATAAATTCAGCTGTTGTTATGTCAGCATAGGAAACTGCAATTTTATTTTCTTCATCATTTGATTTTATACACATAATATAGTTGTTCTTATTTTGATCTAAATAATCCACATCTATCATTGTACCTGGGCTTATAACTCTTGTTACTTCTCTTTTGACAATGCCTGTTGCTAATTTTGGATCCTCAACCTGCTCACAAATTGCTACACTATAACCCTTATTTACTAATTTTGCTATATATGAAGCAACTGAATGGTAAGGTACTCCAGCAAGAGGAATATCCTGACCTTTTTCCTTATTTCTTTTAGTTAGAGTAAGTCCTAGTTCTTTAGAAGCAATTTTTGCATCTTCAAAGAACATTTCATAAAAATCTCCCAATCTATACATAAGAATTTCATTTTTATATTCTTCTTTTATTTTTTTATACTGTAACATTAAAGGTGTATCAGTAGACATTTATTCCCCTTCCTCTTCATTTTTAACATTTTTATAATATGGATTTTAAAAGCTCTATTGTTTCTTCATAGCTATCAGTAGAATTTAATTTCCTTTTTACTTCAGCTGAACCAGCTATTCCCTTTAAATACCAAGAGATATGCTTCCTTATGTCATAAATAAATTTACCTTCGTTATCCATTTTTGAGTTTTCTAAATGCTTTATTGCCATTTTTACCTTATCTTCTTTGGTCACTCTACTTTTTAACTCTCCAAATTCAAAAATCTCTTTTATATCTCGTATAAGCCATGGGTTTCCAAATATTCCTCTTGCTAACATAAGTCCATCTACATTTGAATACCTTATCTTCTCCAAAGCATCCTCGGCTGTAAAAATATCTCCATTTCCTATTACTGGTATAGAAATATTTTCTTTTACTTCTTTTATAAGAGTCCAATTGGCTTTTCCAGAATACATTTGTTCTCTTGTTCTGCCATGAACTGTTATATGATCACAATTAAGTTTTTCTGCTATTTTGGCAATTTCTATATAGTTTTCTGGCTTAGTATAACCTACTCTTATTTTAATAGATAGTTTGGTATCATCATTTAAAACAGATCTAAGTTCTGATAAAATAGCTCTTATTTTTTCTGGTTCTTTAACAAGGGCTGCTCCATATCCACAATTTACTATTTTTTTCATAGGACAACCACTATTTAAATTTATATGTTTTACACCTAAATTTTCTATATATTTTGCACTATATTTTAATTTTTCTATATCCTGACCAAAGAGTTGAACTGCATTTCCTTCTCTCAATCTTAAAATTTTTGAAATAGTTTTTTCATTTAAAACTGAAAGAGCATTTACACTTACCATTTCTGTGAAAATTAAATCTGGTTTAAACTCTTCAAGTATTCCTCTAAATGTATAATCTGTTACTCCTGCTATAGGAGCAATATAAATTTTTTTCATTCTAAATCTCCTTGATATATTCTATTAATTTTAACACATTGATATCTTTTTTTCAATAAAAGTTGTTGCCAATTGACTACAAAAAAACTACAAAAAACACTAATAATGTCA